>NZ_JAMXSG010000339.1:0-5271 GCF_024124365.1 Pseudonocardia sp. McavD-2-B | reverse complement strand
ACCGGGCCGCACAGCGGCGGTCTCCCGGGGGGCCGTCGTCCGGGCGGGCCGCCCACCGGCCCCGAGGTCCCGGGGCAGCAGCGTTCGGCGCCGACGCGTCCGCCGGTGCGCCGCAACGCCTCCGCCGACCGGATGCCCGAGCAGCATCCGTCCGGCCCGCTCGACCTGGGCCCGAAGCGTTCCGGACGGGCGAAGGCGTGGCTGGCCGCCCTGTTCGTGATCCTGACCCTCGCCGCCGTCCTGCTCGCGGTGATGATCTTGAAGGGCCTCTCGCCCGACGACATGCGGCCCGGGTCGCTCGGCGTCGCGCCCGGTACCGTGGCGACCGCGGCCGGCCCCTCGGCCGGGTCCACGGGACCGGCGGTCCCGGCGGAGCCGTTCGCCGTCCCCCGTGCCCAAGATCGACCGGAGGTGCCCGGTGATGTCCCGGTGATCCCACCGAACGGTCGCTCCGGCGCACATGTCGCCCGTACGGGACCGACCGTGAGCGCCGACCGGCATGATGAGCACGCCTCCGACGGACTCGATGAGTACGGGAATCTGAACCGATGACGACACCACGACTGCTCTCCGAGCGCTACGAGCTGGGCGACCCGCTCGGCTACGGCGGCATGTCCGAGGTCCACCGCGGCCTCGACACCCGGCTCGGCCGGGACGTGGCGGTCAAGGTGCTGCGCGCCGACCTGGCCCGCGACCCCCAGTTCCAGCTGCGCTTCCGCCGCGAGGCGCAGAACTCGGCGTCGCTGAACCACCCGGCGATCGTCGCGGTGTACGACACCGGCGAGGTCGAGTCCGAGTTCGGGCCGCTGCCCTACATCGTCATGGAGTTCGTCGACGGGCAGACGCTGCGCGAGATCGTCAAGACCACCGGCCCGATGACCCAGCAGCGGGTCGTCGAGGTGATGGCCGACGTCTGCGCCGCGCTCGACTTCTCGCACCGGCACAACATCATCCACCGCGACGTGAAGCCCGCGAACGTGATGATCAACGGCGTCGGCGCGGTCAAGGTCATGGACTTCGGCATCGCCCGTGCGCTGGGCGAGGGCCAGAACGTCACCCAGACCGCCGCCGTCATCGGCACGGCGCAGTACCTGTCTCCCGAGCAGGCGCGCGGCGAGGCCGTGGACGCCCGCTCGGACGTCTACGCCGCGGGCTGTGTGCTGTTCGAGCTCCTGACCGGCGAGCCGCCCTTCACCGGGGACACCCCCGTCGCGGTCGCCTATCAGCACGTGCGGGAGGACCCCCGGTCTCCGTCCGAGCTCAACCCGTCGGTGCCCCCGGCGCTCGACGCGGTGGTGCTCAAGGCGCTCAGCAAGAACCCGGCCAACCGCTACCAGTCGGCCGCCGAGATGCGGGCGGACCTGGTCCGCGTGCGCAACGGCGAGCCGGTACACGCGCCGCTGGTCATGAGCGAGCACGAGCGCACGCACATGATGGCCCACGACGGCGCGACCCAGGCCATGGCGACGCGCCGGCTCGACGCGGGCGGCCCGCCCACCGGCCGGCACACGATGCCGCCGCACCACCCCGACTACGCCGACGACGAGGGCCGCGGGGGGCGGCGCAAGGCCCTCCTGTGGGTCGCGGCGCTCGCGGTCATCGGCCTGCTCGGCTTCGTCGGCTTCCAGCTCTTCTCCTCCTCGGGCCCGGACCAGGTGTCGGTGCCCGACGTGCTCGGCCAGTCCCCGGACCAGGCACGGCAGACCATCACCCAGGCCGGGCTGCTGTTCTCCCAGCAGGACCAGCCGTCGGACGTCGCACAGGTCGGCAAGGTCGTCCGGACCGACCCCGGCGGCGGCAACCAGGTCGCCGAGAACAGCCGGGTGACGGTCTACGTCGGCAGCGGGCCCGCCCAGGTCACCGTGCCGAGCGTGGAGGGCCTGTCCCCGGACGAGGCCGAGGCCAAGCTCCGGGAGGCCGGCCTGCAGGTCGGCGGCCGCACCGAACGCGACACGAGTGACTCAGGCCAGGTCGGCAAGGTCATCACCTCCGACCCGGGGCCCGGCCAGCAGGTCTCGGGCAACACCGCGGTGTCGCTGGTGGTGGGTCGCAAGCAGCAGACCGTCGCCGTGCCGGACGTGGCGGGCCAGTCGGCCGACGCCGCCCGGGCGACGCTGCAGAACGCCGGCTTCCAGTCGATCTCCACGACCGAGGTCGACAGCGGCGGCTCGGCGGGCCAGGCGGTCGGCACGAACCCGTCGGCCGGGACCCGGGTCGCGCCCGACCAGACCATCACGATCCAGATCAGCCGTGGGAACCAGAACCAGGTGCCCAACGTCGTCGGCCAGCGCGTCGACAGCGCGATCAGCACGCTGCAGGAGGCGGGGCTGAGCCCGTCGATCCGCCAGGTCGACGTCTCGGACTCCTCGCAGAACGGCGTCGTGCTGCAGCAGAGCCCGTCCGGCGGGTCCGAGGCCTCGAGCGGCCAGACCGTCACCCTCACCGTCGGCAGCTACTCCGGTGACAGCAGCAGCGACGGTGAGAACGGCAGCAACGGCTTCCCGTTCAACTGACGATTTTCCCGGGAGGGACCGTGCGCGTACTCGTCGTCGACAACTACGACAGCTTCGTCTACAACCTGGTCCAGTACCTGGCCCAGCTCGGTGCCGACCCGGTGGTCCGGCGCAACGACGAGGTCGAGCTCGACGAGCTCGACGAGGTCGGCGCCGTGCTGGTCAGCCCCGGTCCGGGGACCCCGGAGCGGGCCGGTCGCAGCGTCGAGGTCATCCGCCGCGCCGCGGAGCGCGGCACGCCCCTGCTGGGCGTGTGCCTCGGCCACCAGGCGCTGGCCACCGCCTGGGGCGGGGTCGTCGAGCGCGCGCCCGAGCTGCTGCACGGCAAGACCTCGGAGGTCTTCCACGACGGCACCGGTGTGCTCACCGGGCTGTCGTCGCCGTTCACGGCCACCCGCTACCACTCGCTGACGATCGCGCCCGACGGCCTGCCGTCGGAGCTGGAGGCGACCGGCCACACCGAGACCGGCCTGATCATGGCCGTGCGGCACCGGGAGTACCCGATCTCCGGCGTGCAGTTCCACCCGGAGTCCGTGCTGACCGAGGGCGGGCACCGGATGCTGGCGAACTGGCTGCGCCAGGCCGGCTACGACGTGCCGGAGGACCTGGTCGTACGGCTGTCCGACGAGATGGCCGGACTGGTCGCCGGGGTCTGATCCCCGGCCCCGCACCACCCGACGTCCCCGTGACGTGCGACGCCTGTGTCGCCGGTGCGACCCGGACGGCGAGGCGGTCGCGCTACCGTGGTGGCGGATCTGTCCGGGTCGCCACGTCCCCCCGACCACGGTGCCCCGTCGCAGGTCCCGCCCCCGGCCGGCGCACCGGCCGGACCCGTGTCCGACTCCGACAGGCGATGAGGTCAGATGCCGAAGTCGAAGGTCCGCAAGAAGGCGGCCTACACCCCGCCCCCGGTCAGCCGCACCCCGCAGAAGGTCGCGGGACCGACACACCCGGCCTACATCGCCGTCATGGTCGCGATGTGGATCCTCGGCCTGGCCTGGCTGGTGATCAACTATCTGGCCGGTCCGTCGATCCCGTTCATGCTGGCGCTGGGCAACTGGAACTTCATCATCGGGTTCTCACTCATCGTGATCGGCCTGCTGATGACGATGCGGTGGCGCTGACCAGCGGAAACACACGGATGTGAGTTGTCCACCATGTGGATGAAGCTTGTGGACAAGCTCACATGACCACACAGGGTGATCGACTTCGGTGGTCGACACCGGTGGGCGCGGTCGTCGTGCTCTGGGTGCTGGCGGTCGCCGCGACCGGCTGGTCGGTCGCGGTGCTCGTCTCCGGCGCGGACGCGGCGGGCGCGGTGGTCGCGGGCGTCGCGGCGCTGGGTCTCACCCTGGCCGCGGCATCGGGGACCCGTGCCCGGCCCCGGCTGGAGGCCGGCCCCGAGGGGCTGACCGTGCGCAGGCTGACCTGGACCCGGAACGTGCCCTGGGGGCGGGTGGACGACCTGCGGCTGCTGCGGACCCGCAGGCTGGGCCGCGAGTCGGTGCTGCTGGAACTGGAGCTGCGCGATGTCGACGACGGCGAGCGGCTCGTGATCCTCGGCCGGGCCGAGCTGGGCGCGGACCCGGTGGATGTGTTCGACGACCTCGCTGCCCTGCGCCCGGGCCACCGCCCCGGCGACGCGGGCCCACCCGGGCTCTGACCTGCCAACCGCACCTCGGCGAGCACCGGATCCGGCCCGCGGCGGCCCGGGTCGGCGGGCAGCCGCCGACATGGACCTCCGGGTCGTCCTGGCTCGGCGTCGACAGCCCTGAGCTGCATCTCGGCGCACGGGCCCGAGGTCGGGCCCGGCCCGCCTCAGACGCCTGCGGCCGCGAGCAGGCCCGCGGCGCGCACCCCGATCAGTACCAGCGCCAGCACGGCCAGCCCGGAGACCGCCAGCAACTGGGTCCGCCTGCGCTGCGGGGATCCCGTCCCGAGGTGAACCAGCGCAGCGGTGACCGCGGCGCCGAAGACGAGCCCGCCGAGGTGCCCCTGCCAGGAGATCCCCTGGATGCTGAGGCTGATCACGGCGTTGATCGCGATGACGGCGACGACCTGCCCGGTCGGCAGCTTCAGCCGCCGCAGCAGGACGAACAGTGCCCCCATCAGCCCGAACACCGCACCGGAGGCACCCGCGGTCGCCCCGACCGGGGAGCTGAAGAGCATGACCGCGGCCGCACCGCCGAGCATGGACACGCCGTACACGGCGACGAACCGGGCCCGGCCCAGGACCGTCTCGACCTCACGGCCGATGATCCACAGGGCGTACATGTTGAACGCCAGGTGCAGCGGGCCGATGTGCAGGAAGCCCGAGGTGATGATCCGCCAGTACTCGCCGTCGGCGACCAGGAGCGGGACGAGTCCCCCGGCGTCGAACAGCGGCGAGCGGAAGTTGGACATCACGCTGCCCGCCGTGACCGCGGTGAGCACGTAGACCACCACGTTGGCGACGATCAGACCGGGGACGATCACCGGCTTCCCGGTGCGGCTCGCACCGGCGACGTTGCGCCACCGCGGGGTCGTCCGCGCGCCCTCGGCGAGGCAGTCCACGCAGTGCTGGCCGACCGGGGCCGGCCGCAGGCAGTCGGGGCAGGCGGGCCGGTCGCAGCGCGAGCAGGCCAGCCCGGTGGGCCGGTCGGGGTGCCGGACGCGTGCGGCCCGCTCGGCCTCGTCCGCGCTGGGGGTCCATCCGGCACTCATGCGCGACCCTCGCTTCCTGGACGGTTCGTGCCCGGTCGGTGTTTCACGTGAAACG
>NZ_JAMXSG010000338.1:0-5273 GCF_024124365.1 Pseudonocardia sp. McavD-2-B | reverse complement strand
CCGGTCGACGGCGTCGCGGGCGCCGCGACCGGTGCGGCCGCCGCCACCGTCACCGGCCGCTCCGCCGACGACGACCCGGCCGCGGTCACCATGCAGATGCCGGCCGTCGGGAGCGGCCCGGCGCCGCGGGCCGGACGCCCCCGGGACGGGCAGACGACGTTCGCCCAGCCCGGTCGTGCCCCGCAGCACGGCGGGACCGCACCACGGCACGGTGGCGCGGTGCCGCCGCACGGCCCCGGCCCCCGCCCGCAGGACGGCACGGAGCCGCCGTACCGCCACACCACCGGTCGCCCCACCATGCCGCCCCGGCACGGCAACTGAGCATCGATCAGCACGTTTCCGCCCTGTCCGGGGCGGAAACGTGCTGATCACCAGGCGTCGGACAGGTCCGCGTGCTCGCGGATCCATGCGTGCATCACGATCCCCGAGGCCACCCCGGCGTTGACCGAGCGCGTCGAGCCGAACTGGGCGATCGACACGACCAGGTCCGCGGCGTCGCGCAGCTCCGGTGACAGCCCGGGGCCCTCGGCGCCGAACACGAGCACGCAGTCCCGCGGCAGCGACGTGGCCTCCAGCCGGACCGCGCCCGCGACGTTGTCCACCGCGACCACGGCCAGGCCGTGCTCCCGGGCGAACGCGACGAGACCGTGCGAGTCGGCGTGGTGGTGCAGCCGCAGGTAGCGGTCGGTGACCATCGCGCCGCGGCGGTTCCACCGGCGTCGCCCGACGATGTGCACGCCGGCGACCCCGAAGGCGTTCGCCGTGCGCACCACCGTGCCGATGTTGTGGTCGTGCCCGAGGTTCTCGATCGCCACGTGGAACGGGTGCGCCCGGCCTGCCAGGTCCGCCGCGACGGCTTCGCGGCGCCAGTAGCGGTAGCGGTCGACGACGTTGCGCCGGTCACCGTGCTCCAGCAGCTCCGGGTCCCACTGGTCGCCCTGCGGCCACGGCCCGGCCCACGGGCCGACCCCGACCTGGCCGGGGACCGACCACTCGCTGGGCCCGGGCTCGCTCATCCCAGCTGCAGGTCCGCCAGCCCCAGCAGCGCGCGGTACGGCACGCCCTCGGCCTCGACGGCCTGCCGGGCGCCGGTGTCGCGGTCGACGACGGTGCACACCCCGACCACGTCGGCGCCGGCCTGGAGTACCGACCGGACCGCGGTCAGGACCGAGCCGCCGGTGGTGGAGGTGTCCTCGACGACCAGCACCGGGCGGCCGGTGATGTCCGGGCCCTCGATGAGCCGCTGCATGCCGTGCTTCTTGGTCTCCTTGCGGACGACGAAGGCGTCGACCGGGTCGGTGTCCGGCTCGGCCGCCGCCGCGTGCAGCACCGCCGTCGCGACCGGGTCCGCGCCGAGCGTCAGCCCGCCGACCGATCGGTAGGTCCAGTCCGTGGTGAGCTCGCGCAGCAGCCGCCCGATCAGCGGGGACGCCTCGTGGTGCAGCGTGACGCGGCGCAGGTCGATGTAGTAGTCGGCCTCCGCGCCGGAGGAGAGCGTGACCCGCTCGTGGACGACGGCGATCTCCCGGACCAGCGCGGCGAGGCGGGAGCGGTCGGTGTGTGCGGAGCTCATGTGCGATCCCTGTCGAACGTCGCCGTGATGCGTCGCAGCAGGCTCCGGGGCAGCACCCCGGTCACCCCCACGATCGCCTTGTACTGCCTGGAGGGCACGGAGACGACCCGGCCCCGGTCGAGGTCGGCGAGTGCCTCGTCGACGACCTGGGAGGCCTCCAGCCACAGCGGGCCGCGGCGGGCGCCGACGTCGATGCCGGCCCGCTCGTGGAACTCGGTGCGCACGTAGCCGGGGCACAGCACCATCGCGCGCACCCCGGTGCCCTGCAGCGACGCCGCGACGCCCTCGGTGAAGGAGATGACCCACGCCTTGTCGGCCGGGTAGGTGGAGCCGCGCCCGGCCAGGAAGCCCGCGACGCTCGCGACGTTCAGCACCGCGCCGGTGCCG
Organism: Pseudonocardia sp. McavD-2-B; assembly: GCF_024124365.1. Taxonomy (NCBI): domain Bacteria; kingdom Bacillati; phylum Actinomycetota; class Actinomycetes; order Pseudonocardiales; family Pseudonocardiaceae; genus Pseudonocardia; species Pseudonocardia sp. McavD-2-B. The sequence continues at coordinate 3,313 of NZ_JAMXSG010000338.1, read as the reverse complement.
CGGTCGACCATCCCGGGCAGCGCGGCCCGGGTCAGCTCCAGCACGGCGGCCACGTTCACCTGCAGCTGGCGGGCCAGGTCGGCGGCGTCGTTCTCGAGGAAGGAGGCGCCCAGCGCGAGCCCGGCGTTGTTGACGAGCAGGTCGACCGGCGCGAGGTCGGGGTCGGCGAGGCGGCGCACGACCCGGGCCCGCTGGTCCGGGTCCGACAGGTCGGCGGGCAGCACCTCGACGGCGACGCCGAGGTCGCGGTAGCGCTGCGCGGCGGTCTGGAGGCGGTCGGCGTCGCGCGCCACGAGCACGAGGTCGCGGCCGTCGGCGGCGAGCCGATCGGCGAACGCGGCCCCGATCCCCGACGACGCGCCCGTGATCATGACGGAGGGCACTCGGGGAGCGTAGTGCGTCCGCACCCGACCGGCGCAGGCGCGACGGTTACCGACGGGTCGGGTGTGACCCGTGCGACAGGGGTGTGCGACGACCTCGTGAGACGGGCCGCTCTCGCGTGCCGGTGCACCATGAAGCCTTTACCGTCGAGACCATGACGTCCGAGGCGCTGCCGATCCAGCGGCCGGTCGATCCCGCTTCCCCCGGCGCCGCCGACGTGCCGAGCGGCCCGTCGCCCCGTCATTCGAGGGTCGCCGTCGTGGGGGCGGGGTTCACCGGACTCGCCGTGGGCCTGGCCCTGCTGCGGCGGGGTGTGCACGACTTCGTCCTGCTGGAGCGGGCGGACGACGTCGGCGGGGTGTGGCGCGACAACACCTACCCCGGTGTCGGCGTCGACACGCCGTCGCCGCTGTACCAGCTGCGGGCCATGACCAACCCGGACTGGAGCGACCTCTACGCGCCCGGCCACGAGGTGCAGGACTACGCCCGGCGCCTGGCCCACTCGACCGGCCTGCTCGACCACGTCCGCTTCGACGCCGACGTGCTCTCCGCCCGCTGGGACCCCGCGGACGCCCGCTGGCGGATCGCGACACCGTCCGGTGAGTTCACCGCGGACGTCCTGGTCAGCGCGGCCGGGCTGGTCGCCGACCCGAAGCTGCCCGACGTCGAGGGCCTCGCGGACTTCCCCGGCCCGGTGTTCCACTCCGCCCGCTGGGACCACGACGCCGAGCTCGCCGACCGGCGCGTCGCCGTCGTCGGGACGGGGGCGACGGCGATCCAGCTCGTCCCCGAGCTGCAGCCGCGCGTCACCGAGCTGCACGTCCTGCAGCGCACCCCGGCCTGGATCCTGCCCAAGCCCGAGCGGCCCGTCGGCGAGCGCACCCGTCGCGCGCTGGCGGCGAACCCGCTGCTGTGCCGGATGCAGTTCGACGTCATCTACGTCGGCGCCGAGCTGCTCGCCGCGACCCGTCGCTCGCGGCTGCTGCGCGAGACACTCACCCGGGTCGGCCGCAGGCATCTCGCCGCCCAGACGCCCGACCCGCAGCTGCGCGCGCGGCTGACCCCCGACTTCGACTACGCCTGCAAGCGGCCGCTGGTCTCGAACGACTACCTGCCCGCGATGAGCGCGCCGAACACGACGCTGCACACCGGTGGGCTCGCCCGGGTCGAGGGGCGGACCGTCGTCTCCGGCGACGGAAGCCGCGCAGAGGTCGACGCGATCGTGCTGACCACCGGGTTCGAGGTCGGCGCGACGGCCCCGATCGCGCGCCGCATCCACGACGCCCACGGCAGGTCCCTGCACGACCACTGGGGCGCCTACCCGCGCGCCTACCTGGGGATGAGCTACCCCGGCTTCCCGAACCTGTTCCTCATGCAGGGTCCGAACGCGACCAGCGGGGCCAGCTCGACGCTGCTGTTCTCCGAGGCCCAGGCCCGCTACGTCGCCGACGCCGTGTGCCGGATGGCGGCCGAGGGCATCCGCGCGCTCGACGTGAAGCCCGCCGTCGAGGAGCGCTGGACGCGGCGGATCCGGCGCCGCTCGGCGCGCACCGTGTACGAGACCGGCGGCTGCGCGAGCTACTACCAGAACGACGAGGGCGTCAACGTCGTCATGTGGCCGGCCAACACCGCGGAGTACCAGCTGCGGACCCGCCGGTTCCGGCTGTCGCCGTTCGACGTCGAGCGGGGACGGACCGGTGCCGGGCACCCGCTGCACCCGTTGCGCCCGGTCCGGCTCGCCGCGACGGCCTGACTCACCCGCGGGCCGCGGCCCCCCAGTCGGCGACCTCGCCGAGCAGGCGCTGCACGGCCTCGTCGTCGAGGAACGACGAGGTGATCGAGTTGGCGGCCAGCGTGCGGAGCTGGTCGTCGGTGAAGCCGAGGCCCTCGCGGACCGCGGCGTAGTTCGCGTCGGCGTAGCCGCCGAAGTAGGCGGGGTCGTCGGAGTGCACCGACACGTTCAGCCCCGCCGCGAGCATCTCCGGCAGCGGGTGCAGCCCGATGCCGGGGACGCAGGCGAGCCGGACGTTGGACAGCGGGCAGACCGTCAGCGGGGTGCGGTCACGGACCAGGCGGGCGACGAGGGCGTCGTCCTCGATCGCGCGGATGCCGTGGTCGACGCGCAGCACGCCCAGCTCGTCGAGGGCCTCGGTCACATAGCCCGCCGGGCCCTCCTCCCCCGCGTGCGCGACCGGCTTGAGACCCAGCCCGCGGGCCCGCTCGAACACCGAGGTGAACTTCGACGGCGGGTGCCCGACCTCGGCCGAGTCGAGCCCGACCCCGACGATCCGGTCCAGGTACGGCTCCGCCGCCCGCAGGGTCTCCTCCGCCTCGGCGGCCGACCGGTCGCGCAGGAAACAGAGGATCAGCCCGGCGGAGACGTCGTCGGCGTGGTGCTCGATCGCGTCGGTGAGCCCGCCGATCACGTCGCCGATCGCGACGCCGCGAGCGGTGTGCGCCTGAGGGTCGAAGAACATCTCGACGTGCCGGACCCCCTGCTCCGGGCAGGTCCGCAGGTACGCCGACGCGAGCGCGGTGAAGTCGTCGCGGGTCCGCAGGCCGGCCATGTTGGCGTAGTACACGTCCAGGAAGGACTGCAGGTCGGTGAAGTCGTAGGCCGCCCGCAGCTCCTCCACCGAGGCGTACGGCAGCGCGACGTCGTGCCGCCGGGCCAGCTCGAACACGGTCTCGGGTTCGAGCGTGCCCTCGATGTGCAGGTGCAGCTCGGCCTTCGGCAGCGGCGGGGTCCCGGTGGTCGTCACCGGGACATCATCCCGTGCCGCCCCGCGCGGTCAGGAGCTGGTGACCGTCGACGTCATGTAGGCCGAGACCTGGTGGCCACGGGAGCGGTCACGGGCCGCGGCGCTCGCGCGGGCGCGCTGCGCCGCGGTGCGCACCGGACCGGCCGCCCAGTGCCGCCCGCAGTCCCCGG
>NZ_JAMXSG010000337.1:0-5308 GCF_024124365.1 Pseudonocardia sp. McavD-2-B | reverse complement strand
CAGGGCCGCCTCCGCGGTCCAGGCCGCCACCGCCTCGGTCGACCAGGTCCGCAAGGCCGCCGAGGAGCGCGCCCGGGCGGCCGAGGCCGCCCGCGCCGCGGGTGCCACCGGCGCGCTGCAGTCCGCCTCCGCGGGCGGTGCGGTGTCGATCGTGACCGGCCGGGTCACCTCGGGCTTCGGTTCCCGCTGGGGCACGAAGCACATGGGGCTCGACATCGCCGCCCCGATCGGCACCCCGATCCACGTACCGATCGCCGGCACCGTCATCAGCTCCGGCCCCGCCAGCGGGTTCGGGATGTGGGTCCGGGTCCGGCACGCCGACGGCACGGTCACCGTCTACGGCCACATCAACCGCTCGCTGGTCTCGGTCGGCCAGAAGGTGGCGGCGGGCCAGCAGATCGCCGAGGTCGGCAACCGCGGCCAGTCCACCGGCCCGCACCTGCACATCGAGGTCGTCGACCCGGGCGGCACCAAGATCAACCCGAAGCCGTGGCTCGACGCGAACGGGTTCCGCTACACCTGAGTCAGGAGTTCTGGACCGACTCCAGCGCACGGATCTTGTTCGTCGCGTCCAACGCGGCGACCTTGTACGCCTCCGACAGCGTCGGGTAGTTCAGGACGGTGTCGACGAGGTAGTCCACCGTCCCGCCACAGCCCATGACGGCCTGCCCGATGTGCACGAGGTCGGTGGCGTTCGTGCCGAACACGTGCACCCCGAGCAGCCGGTGGTCCTCGGGCGACACCAACAGCTTCAGCATGCCGTAGGAGTCGCCGACGATCGCGCCGCGCGCGAGCTCGCGGTAGCGCGACAGCCCGGTCTCGTACGGGATCGACGCCGCCGTCAGCTCGGCCTCGGTCCGCCCGCAGAACGAGATCTCCGGGATCGTGTAGATGCCGATCGGCTGCAGCTCGTGCAGCTCGCGGACGGGCTCGCCGAACAGGTGGTAGGCGGCGAGCCGGCCCTGGTCCATGCTCGTCGACGCCAGCGCCGGGAACCCGATCACGTCGCCGACCGCTGCGATGTGCTCGACCGAGGTCCGGTACTGCTCGTCGACCTCGATGCGCCCCCGGTCGTCGGCCCGGACACCGGCCGCGTCCAGGCCCAGCTCCTCGGTCATGCCCTGCCGGCCCGCCGAGTACATGACCATGTCGGCCGGGATCTTCTTCCCGCTGGCCAGGCTGGTCACCGTGCCGCGGCCGTTCACCTCGACCGAGGACACCTCCTCGCCGAACCGGAAGGTGACCGCGGAGTCGCGCAGGTGGAACTTCAGCGACTCCACGACCTCCGGGTCGCAGAACCCGAGCATCGAGTCCCGCTTCTCCACCACGGTCACCCGCGTGCCGAGCGCGGCGAACATCGAGGCGTACTCGATGCCGATCACCCCCGCGCCGACGACGACCATCGAGCCCGGCACCCGGCCCAGCTGCAGCACCTGGTCTGAGTCGACGACCCGCTCGCCGTCGAACGCGACGGTGTCCGGGCGGGCCGGGCGGGTCCCGGTCGCGACGACCACGTGCGAGGCGGTGACCTGGTTGTGGTCACCCCGCCCCGTCCCCTCGACGACGACGGTGTGCGGGTCGGTGAAGCGCGCCGTCCCGGTCAGGATGTCGACGTGGTTGCGCAGCAGCTGGCTGCGCACGATCTCGGTCTCGCGGCCGATCACGTGCCGGGTGCGGGCCAGCAGGTCGTCGATGGTGATCTCGGACTTGACCCGGTAGCTGGCGCCGTACATCTCGCGCTGGCTGAACCCGGACAGGTACAGCACCGCTTCGCGCAGCGTCTTCGACGGGATGGTGCCGGTGTTGACGCAGACCCCGCCCATCATGTGGCCGCGGTCGGCGATCGCCACCCGCTTCCCGAGCTTCGCCGCGGCGATCGCGGCCTTCTGCCCACCGGGACCGGAGCCGATCACCAGCAGGTCGTAGTCGTGGGCGGGTGACTCGTCGGCACTCACCCGCACAGCGTGGTGGCCGCCGCGCCGCGCGGCAACCACACCGGTGTGAACAGCGTGTCACGCGCGGTAGGAGCGTCTCCGTTCGTCGGCGAGGAAGTGCGCGGTCTCCCGGGTGGCGGTGTAGAGCGAGCGGTAGTGCGGGTGGAAGCGGTCGTAGATCTCGCGGGCCGCCGGGTCCGGCTCGACCGTGCGGGCGACCGGGTTCCAGTCGCGCAGCCGCGGCTCGGCCCCGGTCGCGACGGCGGCCAGCCACGCGTCGCCGAGCGCGGCGCCGACGGTCTGCTCCGGCACGTCCTGCGGGACCCCGGTCACGTCGGTGACGATCCGGGTCCACAGCCCGCCCTGCACTCCGCCGCCGACGGCGACCAGGCGCTTCGTGCCGCCGCCCGCGGACCGCATGACCTCCAGGTTGTGCCGGACGCCGTGCGCGATGCCCTCCAGCGCGGCCCGGTAGACCTCGCCGCGGGTGTGCCCGGTGGTCAGCCCGGCGAGCACGCCGCGGGCGTCCGGGTCGAACAGCGGGGTCCGCTCCCCGGCGAAGTAGGGGAGCAGCAGCAGCCCGCCGCTGCCCGGCGGCACCTCCGCGGCCTCGGCGACGAGCCCGGTGAACCCCTCCCCGGTGAGGTCGCGCAGCCAGTTCGTGATCGCCCCGGAGGTCGCCATCCCCGCGGCCAGGGTGAACGACCCCGGTACGGCCCCGCGGGTCGTCCACATCGCCGGGTGCGGGTGCGGGCGGTCGATGACCTCGATGAGGAACATCGTCGTCCCGTACATCACCATGACCTCCCCGGCGCCGGTGACGCCGGCGCTGGTGGCCTCGGCCCAGGCGTCGACGGTGCCGGCGGTGACCGGCAGCCCCTCCGGCAGCCCGGTCGCGGCGGCCGCCGCCGCGCTCACCCGCCCGGCGACCTCGGTCGGCCACAGCAGCCGGGGCAGCGTGATGCCCGGGGCGGTGCGCTCGGCCCAGTCGGGCGCCCAGTCCGCGGCGGCCAGGTCGTACATCGGGTCGCACTGGCTGGCCGAGTGGTGGTCGAGCACGTACTCGCCGGTGAGCCGGTGCACCAGGTAGGACGAGCACATCAGGAACATCTCGGTGCGGGCGAACACCTCCGGCTCGTGCCGGGCCAGCCACCGCCACTTCGGCCCCACCGCCTGCGAGGACAGCGGTGTCCCGGCCCGGGCCAGGATCGCGTCCTCGCCCAGCTCCGCGTTCAGCTCGTCGATCTCGGTGCCGGCGCGGGTGTCGACGCCGTAGAGGATCGCCGGGCGCAGCGGGCGGCCGTCGCCGTCGGCGGGGAGCAGGGTCGGCCCGATCCCCGACACCCCCAGGCCGGCGAGCTCGGCGCCGTCGTCGAGGGCGGGCAGCAGTTCCCGCACGACCGCGACGAAGTCACCCCACCAGACGGCCTCGGCGTCGTGCTCCACGTGGCCGGGCAGCGGCTGTGCGGTCTCGTGCGCCCGGTCGGCCCGGGCCAGCACCCGGCCGCGGGCGTCGACGAGGACGCCCTTCGAACCCGACGTACCGATGTCGACGCCCAGATACACGTGCATGGGACGTTCCTACCGTCCCCCGCCCGCGGTGCACACAGAACGGGTGCAGAACATTCGTGCAGGTCGACGCGCGCGGTGGGCCGGGGCGCCGCAGACTTCTCCGGTGCAGCTGCCCACACCCCACCCGGACACCGCGACCGACTGGGTGCGCGAGCACCTCGGTGACCTCTGCCGCGACGAGCCCGTCGCCTCCGGAGCGTTCCGCGGCGGGCAGACCGCGGCCGACGCCGCCGTCGCGGCACTGGACCTGACCAGCTATGCGAAGCGGCGCAACGAGGTGCTGCCGGTGTCGCGGCGCGGTGCGACGGCGCTGTCGCCGTGGATCCGGCACGGGCTGGTCGACCTGCCGACCGCCTGGGACGCCGCCGCCGACGCCCCGCCGCGCGACCGCGCCAAGTTTCCGCGACGAGCTGTGCTGGCAGGAGTACGCCCGCCACCTCTACGCCCGGCTCGGCACCCGCACCCGCTCCGCGCTGCGCGCGGCCCCGGCCCGCGCCGAACAGGGATGGGACGAGCCGTGGCCCGCCGAGATGGCCTGCGTCGACGCCTGCCTCACCGAGCTGCACACCGACGGCTGGCTGGTGAACCAGACCCGCATGTGGCTGTCCTCGCAGTGGACCGTGCGCGCCGGGCACGAGTGGGCGGGCGGGGAGAGCGAGTTCTTCGCCCACCTGCTCGACGGCTCGCGCGCGGCGAACCGGCTCGGCTGGCAGTGGACCGTCGGCGCCGGCACCGGCAAGCCCTACGGCTTCTCCCGCTGGCAGGTCCGCAAGCGCGCCCCGCAGCTGTGCGGGAGCTGCGCGCTGTCCGACGCCTGCCCGATCGAGCACTGGCCCGCCGATCCGCCGTCGCGCCCGGCCCCCGAGCACGACCCGCGGCTGCGCTCGGACCCCGACCCGGAGACGACCGGGGGGCCGGCCGCCCCGGTCTCCACCGGCGCCGCGCCGGAGGCGGTGTGGCTGACGGCGGAGTCGCTCGGCGACGCCGACCCCGCCCTCGACGCCCACCCGGACCTGCCCGCGGTGTTCGTGTTCGACGAGCCGCTGCTGCGCCGGCTGCGGCTGTCCGGCAAACGGCTGGTGTTCCTCGCGCAGACCCTCGCCGACCTGGGTGAACGCCGTGCCGTGCTGGTGCACCGCGGCGTCGTCGCCGACGAGCTCGACGGCACGCCCGTCGCCGTCACCCACGCCCCGGTCCCCGGGTTCGTCACGCGCTCCGCCGCTGTCCGCCCGGTCGTGGTGCACCCCTGGCCGTGGCTGTACCGCCCGCACGCCGGTCCGGTCACCTCGTTCACCGCGTGGCGCAGGCGACTGCCCCGGCGCGGGGGGAAACCATCCACGACACCCCCTCGGCAAGGGGTGTGAGGCGGGACCGTCCACAGCCGGTCGGGTGACGGCGTTCCGCACGTCCCGGCCCGCGACGACCGTGGCAGCATGACCGCCTGCCCTCAGCCCGACCCCCTCCCCGGCCCCGGCCCCGGCCCCGGCCCGTCGCCGGGGGCGGAGGACCTGCCCGCCACCGGGTGGCCCCCCGGCACCGAGTCCGGTCCCGGTCTGCGGCTCGACCGGCCCGCCGAGCTGATCGCCGCGGTGCCGGTGCTGCTCGGCTTCCACCCCCGGGAGTCACTGGTGCTCGTCTCGGTCACCGGGCCGCACCTCCACGACCGGCTCGGGCTCACGGTGCGGGTCGACCTGCCGCGCTCGTCGGGGTCGGCCCGCCGGGTGTGCCGGGAGGCGGTCGGGGTGCTCGCCGGGGAACAGCCCGCCCGGGCACTGGCGCTCGTCGTGCGCGACCCGGGCCCC
>NZ_JAMXSG010000336.1:0-5312 GCF_024124365.1 Pseudonocardia sp. McavD-2-B | reverse complement strand
CGGCGTGCCGGGCCGGGTGGCGTGCACCCAGCCGGCCAGCGCGAGGTGCAGCACGGGCCCACCGGCCCCGGCACGCAGGACCGGGAACCAGCGCTCGGCGATCTTCTGCGAGCCGTCCGACCCGATCTGGGCGAGCCGGTGGTGCAGCCGTGGGTTGGCGAACCGGCCGACGAGGGCCTCGGCGTAGGCCGCCGGGGCCGGACCGCCCGTCGGCAGCGATGGGGCCACCTCGGCCGCGAGCGCTCGCACCAGCGGTGCGCCCCAACCGGTGGCGACGGCGTCGGCGACCGTCTCGGCCCCGGCGGCGAGGCCGAGGTAGGCGAGCGCGGAGTGCGACCCGTTGAGCAGGCGCAGCTTGGTCAGCGCGTACGGCGCGACGTCGTCGACCAGCTCCACGCCGGCCCGCTCCCAGGGCGGGCGGGGCCCGGCGAAGGAGCGCTCCACCACCCACTGCAGGTACCGCTCCCCTGCGACCGGGACGACATCGCCGACCCCGAGGGCACGGGCCGCGGCGACCCGGTCTCCCTCGGTCGTCGCGGGCACGATCCGGTCCACGACACTGGAGGGGAAGCGGACGGCGCTGTCGAGCGCGGCGAGCACCCGGTCGCGGTCCGGCCAGTCCGAGGCCGCTACGAACCCGCGCACGGCGGCCTCGGTCGCGACGCCGTTGCCTGCCATGTTGTCGCAGCTCAGGACCGTCACCGGGGCCCCGTGTCCGCGCATCCGGGCGGCGAGACCGGAGGCCAGCGCCCCGATCGGGGTACGCGGCGGCACGAGGCCCGCGAGGTCGGCGGCGACGTCCGGGTCGGTGATGTCCGGCCCGCCGCCGGAGCCGCGACGGTAGCCCTTCTCGGTGACCGTCAACGTCACGACGGCGACGTCCGGGTCGGCGAGCAGGGCGGCGACCCGCGCGGCGTCCGGGCGCAGGCGCAGCGCCTCGACGACGGCCCCGACGACCGTGGTGGCCGAGCCCGCGGCGTCGTGCTCGGTGAGCGAGTACAGGTGGTCCTGGGCGCGCAGGCCCTCGACGGTCGCCGCCGAGTGCGGCGCGACTCCGGCGATCCCCCAGTCCCCGCCCGCGGCCGCGACGGCCCGCTGGGTCACGGGTGCCTGGTGGGCGCGGTGGAACGCACCCAGCCCGAGGTGCAGGATCCGCGGGCGCAGCGCCCCGGGGTCGACGTCGGGCCGGGCGCGGGCCGGGACCCGGGCCAGCGCGGCGCGGCCGAGCTGCGTGCTGCTCACCAGTCGTGCACCGAACCGTCGAGGCGGCGCGCGACCGGGAGGTAGCGCTGCCGGTACGGGAAGCGGGCGGCGGCCTCGTCGTCATAGGTGACGCCCAGCCCGGGCTCCTCGGACGGGTGCAGCATGCCGTCGGCGAGGGTCGGGCCGCCGTGGAAGACCTCGTGGGCCTCGGGCGGGTGGCCCATGTACTCCTGGATGCCGAAGTTGGGCACGGCCAGGTCCAGGTGTACGGCCGCGGCCATGCTGACCGGCGACAGGTCGGTGGCGCCGTGCGAACCGGTGCGGACCTGGTGCAGCGCGGCGAGGTCGACGATCCGCCGCAGGTGGGTGATCCCGCCGGCGTGGACGACGGTGGTGCGGACGTAGTCGATCAACTGCTCGGTGATCAGCTGCTGCACGTCCCAGATCGAGGTCAGGACCTCGCCGGTGGCGATCGGCGTCGTGGTGTGGCGACGGATGAGCCGGAACGCGGCCTGGTCCTCGGCAGGGGTCGGGTCCTCCATCCAGAACAGCCGGCTGGGCTCGACGTCCTTGCCGAAGCGGGCGGCCTCGATCGGGGACAGCCGATGGTGGACGTCGTGCAGCAGGTGGAAGCCGAACCCGAACCTCTCACGCACCGCCTCGAGATAGCGCGGTGCGAAACCGAGGTAGGCCTCGGTGTCCCAGGACTGCTCGTCGGGCAGCTCGGTCGCGGCGGGCTCGTAGACCGCACCCTTGCGGATGCCGTAGGTGCCGCCGATCCCCGGGACGGCGGCCTGGGCGCGGACGGCCTTGTAACCCAGCGACAGGAACCGCTCGACGTCGTCGAGCAGCTCGGGGACGTCGCGGCCGCTGGCGTGGGAGTAGACGAGCACGCCGTCGCGGCAGCGCCCGCCGAGCAGCTGGTAGAGCGGCAGGCCCGCCACCTTGCCCTTGATGTCCCACAGAGCGGTGTCGACGCCGGCGATCGCGGTCATCGTGACCGGGCCGCGCCGCCAGTAGGCGCCCCGGTACAGGTACTGCCAGGTGTCCTCGATCCGTGCGGGATCGCGCCCGATCAGCAGCGGGACGAGGTGGTCGCGCAGATAGCTCGCGACGGCGAGCTCGCGGCCGTTCAGCGTGGCGTCGCCGAGACCCACCACGCCGTCGGAGGTGGTGATCCGCAGCGTGACGAAGGTGCGGCCGGGCGAGGTGACGAGCACCTCGGCCCTCTCGATCGTGCTCATGCGGCTCCCCTGGCGCGTCGACCCTGTTGCGAACGGCTTGCATACAAGCACTTGTCGGGAAGCTGCGCAAGCGAGCCGTGACGGCCCACGGGATACCGTGAGCGGGTGGCGTCGAACGGGACGCGGCGCACGAGCCGCCGCGAGGTCTACGAGACGCTGCGTCGCGAGGTCCTGACGCTGGCACTGCCGCCGGGGTCGGCCCTGTCGGAGAACGAGCTGGCCGCGCGGCTGGGGGTGAGCCGTACACCGATCCGCGAGAGCCTGGTGCTGCTCGTCGAGGAGGGCCTGGTCCAGGTCTTCCCGAAGATCGGCTCGTTCGTCTCGCGGGTCGACCCCGCGCGGGTGGCCGACGCCCAGTTCGTCCGCGAGGCGATCGAGCTGGCGTCACTGGACCGGCTGCCCGCCGAGCTGCCGGCCGACCGGGTCGCCGCACTGCGACAGAACCTCGCCGCGCAGCAGCGACCGGAGGTCACCGTCGACGAGTTCTTCGAGCTCGACGAGGCGTTCCACCAGGGGCTGCTCGGCCTGAGCGGGCACGGCGCGGCATGGAGCACGGTGGTCTCGGCGAAGGGCCACCTCGACCGGGCACGCCGGCTGGGGCTCGCCCAGAGCCCACCCCAGGAGTACACGGCGCAACACGTGGAGATCCTCGAGGCCGTGGTCGCCGGGGACCGGGACACCGCGCGCGCGGCGATGCGCGACCACCTGCGCGCGGTGTTCGCGGACATCGAGCGGATCCGGGAGCGGTCACCGGAGCTGTTCGCGAGCGGGGCACCGACGGTCCCCGTCCGGCGCAGCGTGGTGGTGTGGGAGTAGCGGCGGGCGGCGTTCAGGCCGGATCGGCGCGGACCACCGGCACGACCCGGCGCAGCTGCTCGAGGAGCAGGTCGGCGTCCCGGCCGTCACGGACGACGACGAGGTCGACCCGGCCGATCTCGCCGGACATGTCGACCCGCAGCGAGCGGACCTTCCAGCGGCGCGACCGCAGCGTGGTGAGGACCTTGTACAGGCCGTCGTCGGCGTCGGTCAGCAGCAGCGAGACGACGTGACCGTGCTCGGCGGGATCGCTTCCGGTACGGGTGCGCTCGGTGGTGGGGGCGTTCATCGGATCTCCGGTGTTCGAGGGCGAACGTCAGGATCCGGCCAGGTCCGGCGGGCACGACGTGCCACGCGCCGGCTCCCTGGCTTCAGCCGGCGCGCCGGGTAATGGTCCGACCGCGCACGGGACGAGGGTAACAGCCGTCACCACCCCCGGGCCGAGCCGCGGCGATCGCGACGCGGATGCTGACCCCGTGCGGTACGTGGCGATCGGGGACAGCTTCACCGAGGGCGTGGGCGACGAGGACGCCGCCGGCATCCCGCGCGGCTGGGCCGACCGGGTCGCCGCCGGGCTGGCCGGCGCCTCCGGCGAACCGGTGCACTACGCGAACCTGGCCGTACGGGGCCGGCTGCTGGCCGACGTCGTCGGGCCGCAGCTCGACGCCGCGCTGGCGCTGGACCCCGCACCGACGCTGATCACGCTCAACGGCGGCGGGAACGACATGCTGCGCCCCCGCACCGACGTCGCCGGGCTCGCCGCGCTGACCGCCCGCGCCGTCGACCGCTGCGCGGCGGCGGGGGTCCGGCTGGTGCTGCTCAGCGGCGCCGACCCGTCGGACCGGCTCCCGCTGGGACGGGTCGTCCACCGCCGCGGCGCCGAGCTGTCGGCGACGGTGCGCACGCTCGCCGCCGCACACGGGCTCACCTTCGTCGACGTGTTCGGCGACGCCGAGATCCGCAGGCCCGGCTACTGGTCGGACGACCGCCTGCACCTGGGCACGCCCGGGCACCTGCGCGCCGCCGGGCTGGTGCTGGAGGCACTCGGGGTGCGCGGCGCGACGCCCGCGACGCCCGTCGCCACGAGCTCGCCGACCTCGCCGACCGGGCCGGCCGCGGGGCTCGCCTACTACCGCGCCCACGTCCTGCCCTGGGTCGGACGACGCCTGCGGGGCCGGTCCTCCGGGGACGGCCGCCCGGCGAAGGCCCCGGCCTGGACGGTCGTCCCGGCGCGCTGAGCCGCGGGGCGGCGCCGGGCGTCACAGGTCGGCCAGCGCGGACAGCGGCGACTCGACGGCGTCGGCGACGAACCGCAGGAACCCGCCCGCGGTGCCGCCGTCGCAGACGCGGTGGTCGAACACCAGCGACAGCTGGGTGATCGACCGCGGGACGACCGCGCCGTCGACGACCCACGGCCGCGGCAGCACCCGCCCGACGCCCAGCATCGCGACCTCGGGATGGTTGATGATCGCGGCGCTGCCGTCGACGCCGAGCACCCCGTAGTTGTTCAGGGTGAACGACCCGCGGGTCAGCTCGGTGGCGGTGACCGAGCCGTCCCGGGCCGCCGCGGTGAGCCGGCGGATCTCGGTGTCGAGGCCGCGCATCCCGAGGCGGTGGGCGTCGGCGACCGAGGGTACGACCAGACCACGGTCGGTCTGCGCGGCGATGCCGAGGTGCACCCCGTCGAGGTGCACGATCTCCCCCGCCTGCGGGTCGACCCGGGCGTTGAGCTCGGGGAACCGAGCGAGACCGGCGACGACGAACCGGGCCAGGATCGCGAGCAGCCCGACCGGGCGGCCGTCGGTGCCGGTGAGCTGCGGGCGCAGGGCGAGCAGGTCGGTGGCGTCGACGTCGACCCAGGTCGTGGCCTCGGGGATCTCGGCGCGGCTGCGGGTCAGGGTCTCGGCGACGGCGCGGCGGACCCCGCGCAGCGGCACGATCGCCCGCACCGCGAGCCCGGTGCGGGGGTCATGCTCCGGCGCGACGGCGGTCGTCGCAGCGGACGGTGCGGCGGCAGGCGGTGCAACGGCGGGCGGCGCGGCAGCGGGC
>NZ_JAMXSG010000335.1:0-5352 GCF_024124365.1 Pseudonocardia sp. McavD-2-B | reverse complement strand
CGGCCGCACACCTTCCCCGGCGGCAGCGTCGTCGACGTGACCCCGCCGCGCGGCGGGGGCCCCGGGCACGCGGGCGGGCGCACGGCGACGGTCACCGTGACCCTGACCAACCCGACCGGGTCGCCCGCCGACCTCACCGGGCTGGACGTCGGCGCCACCGCCGACGGCGCCGAGCTGACCGCGCTCGCCGAGGAGGGCACACCGGACGTGCGGCTGCCGCCGGGCGGCACCGCCCGCTTCGACCTGGTCTTCCCCCTGGCCACCGCGCCCGTGCGGGAGTTCGTCGTGACCGTCACGCTCACCGCCGTCGACGCCGAGGGCGAGGATGTCGAGGGGTCGGATCACGCGGCGGACGCGAGCGTGACCTTCGAGGCGGCGGTCTGACCGGCGGGCCCGGCCCGCACCCACAGACGGCGAGACGGCGCCGTCCCCGCATCGCTGCAGGTCACGGCGCCGTCCCGGACGGTCGTGCGGGTCAGGCCCTCTCGTTCTCCCGGGCCCGCAGGTCCTTGCGCAGGATCTTGCCCGAGGCCGACTTCGGGATCTGGTCGATGAACTCGACCACGCGCACCTTCTTGTGCGGCGCGACCTTCTCGGCGACGAAGCTCATGACGTCGTCCTCGGTCAGGTCCTCATCCGAGGCCTGCTTCACCACGAACGCCTTCGGGACCTCCTCGCCGTCGGCGTCCTTGACCCCGATGACCGCGGTGTCGGCGATCTTGTCGTGGGTCAGCAGCAGCGCCTCCAGCTCGGCGGGCGGCACCTGGTAGCCCTTGTACTTGATGAGCTCCTTGACCCGGTCGACGATCGAGTAGACGCCCTCGTCGTCGACGACGGCGATGTCACCGGTGTGCAGGAAGCCGTCGGCGTCCTTGGTGGCGTCGGTCGCCTCGGAGTTGTTGAGGTACCCGACCATCACGTTCGGGCCCTTCACCCACAGTTCGCCGCGCTCGCCGACGCCGACCTCCTCGCCGGACTCCGGGTCGACCAGCTTGCACTCGATGTTCGGCAGCGCGAAGCCCGACGAGTTCAGGTCGAGGTCGCCGCGGTCGTCGGGCATGCAGTGGCTGACCGGGGACAGCTCGGTCATGCCGTAGCCCTGCAGCACGGTGCAGTCCAGCCGCTTGGCGACGGCGCGGCCGAGCTCGCCGTCCAGCGGGGCGGCACCGGAGAAGACCGTCTTCACGCAGGACAGGTCGAACTTGTCGATGATCGGGTGCTTGGCCAGCGCGACGGCGACCGGCGGGGCGATGTAGAGCCGGTCGACCTGCAGGTCCTGGGTGATGGTCAGGAACTGCTCGAGGTCGAACTTCGGCATGGTGACGACGGTGGCGCGCGCGTGCAGACCCTGGTTCATCATCACGGTCATGCCGTAGATGTGGAAGAACGGCAGGAACGCCATGATCTTGGTCTCGCTGGTCACGTCGCCCATGGCCTGGATCTGGAGCAGGTTCGCCACCAGGTTGCGGTGGGTCAGCACCACGCCCTTGGCCAGGCCGGTGGTGCCCGACGAGTACGGCAGCACCGCGGTGTCGGTCGCGGTGGTCGTCAGCTCGGGGGCCGGGGCGCCGGAGCCGACGAGATCGCGGAGCGAGTCGTGGCCCTCGGTGGCGTCGATGGTGAGCACGACGTCCTCGGACAGTCCCGCCTCCTTCGCCCCGGCCACGGCCCGGTCGAGGAACGGCGAGACGGTGATGACCATCTTCGCGCCGGAGTCCTTCAGCTGGTGGGCCAGCTCGCCGCCGGTGTACATCGAGTTCGCGCTGGTCACGATGCCGTTGGCGCGCAGGATGCCGTGGAACAGCGCCGCCCACTGCGGCAGGTTCGGCGCGAACAGCGCGACGACGTCGCCGGTGCCGATGCCGCGGGCGGCGAGCCCGCCGGCGATCTTCTCGACCAGGCCGTGGAACTCGGTGTAGGTCAGCTGGTCACCGGTGGTGCCGTCGACGATCGCCGGCGCGTCCGCCCGGTCGCCGAACCCGTCGGCGAACAGGAACTCGGTGAGAGAGACGTCAGGGATCTCGACGTCCGGGTACGGGCTGCGCAACGACAAGGTTCGCTCCTTCGCGAGGTCCTGCGGGGGGACGGACGGCGCGGAGATCCGGCCGGGTTCGGCGTCATGCTAGAGGCACCGCGCCCGTACCGTCGTCGTGGCGCGGTGAAAAGTTACCCGCGGGTCACCGGAAGAGGTGCTCGAACGCGGTCAGGTTCGCGGTCGACTCGCCGTTCTCGCTGCGCCAGGCGTACTCGCGGCGGATCGAGGAGGCGAAGCCGAGCTCCAGGAAGGTGTTGAAGTCGCCGTCGGCGGCCTCCAGCACCGAGCCGAGGACACGGTCGAGCTCGTCCGCGGTGACGGCGTGGCGGGCCAGCCGCCCGACGAGGTGGATGTCCCCGACCCGGTCCAGGCAGTAGTGCACGCCGTAGAGCTTGGCGTTGCGCAGCAGCATGAACCGGTAGACGCCCTCGTGGTTCTCATCGGGCCTGCGGCACACGAACGCCTGCACCGCGAGGGTCTGCTCGCGCAGGATCAGCCAGGTCTGGGTCTGGAGCCGGGCCTCGCCGGGGAGGGTGACCAGCCACTGCCCGGGCCCGCGGTGGACGTGCTCGGCGCCGGAGTCGGCCAGCGCGGCCCCGATCCGCTGCTCCAGGTCGCTCATACGTCCCCCCGTCGCCGCGCCGCGAACTCGGTGCGGGCCTCGTCGTAGGCGCCCAGCAGGGCGTCGGTCGTGCGGTCCCAGGAGAAGCGGTGCGCGTGCGTCGCCGCGGTCCGCCCCATCTGCTCTCGACGGCCCGGGTCGAGCGCGAGCTCGCCCAGCGCGTCGGCCCAGTCGGAGATGTCGTGCCCGGTGACGAGCAGCCCGGACCGGCCCTCGGCGACGGCGACCGGCAGCCCGCCCACCCGGGTCGCCACCACCGGCGTCCCGCACGCCTGGGCCTCCAGCGCGACCAGCCCGAAGGACTCGTTGTGACTCGGGACGGCGACGACGTCGGCCGCCCGGTAGACCGTCACCAGCTCGTCGCCGGCCCGGGGCGGCAGGAACCGGACGAGGTCGGTGATCCCCAGCTCGGCCGCCAGCTCGTGCAGCGACGTCGGCTCGGCCAGCCCCGACCCGGACGGCCCGCCCGCGACGAGCACGACGAGGCGCTCCCGCAGACCCGGTGCGCGCGCGGCCAGCTCGGCCGCGGCGCGCAGCAGCACGTCGGGGGCCTTGAGCCGCTGGATGCGCCCGACGAACGCCAGCACCACCGCCCCGGCGGGCAGGCCCAGCTCGGCGCGGGCCGCGGCGCGGTCCCCGGGCCGGAAGCGGTCGGTGTCCACCCCGGGCGGGATGGTGACGGTGCGGCGCGGGTCGGCGTCGTAGAGGTCCAGCAGCTGCTTGGACTCGATCTCGGTGTTCGCCACCAGCCGGTCGGCCTCGGCGACGACCTGGTCCTCGCCGATCACCCGCACCCGCGGCTCGGGGGTGTCCCCGGCGGCGAGCGCGGCGTTCTTGACCTTGGCCAGGGTGTGCGCGGAGTGCACCAGCGGCACCCCCCAGCGGTCCCGGGCCAGCCAGCCGACCTGGCCGGACAGCCAGTAGTGGGAATGCACGACGTCGTACCAGCCCGGGTCGTGGCGGGCCTCGGCCCGCAGCACCCCCGCGGTGAAGGCGCACAGCTGGCTCGGCAGGTCGTCCTTGCCGAGGCCCTCGAAGGGGCCCGCGGCGACGAACCGGACCGTCGCGCCGGGCTCCAGCTCGACCGTCGGTGGCTGCTCCGACGACGTGGCGCGGGTGAAGATCTCCGCCTGGACGCCGCGGCGGGCCATCCGGATCGCCGTCTGCGCGACGTAGACGTTCATCCCACCGGCGTCGCCGGTGCCGGGCTGCTCGGTCGGGGAGGTGTGCACCGACAGCACCGCGACCCGTCGGGGCAGTCGCTCACTCACCCGAGCATCCTGACACGGCGCCGGAGCGCCAGCGCAGCCACCAGCGCCCGCAGCGGGTCCGCGGCGTGCCAGTCGTCGCCGCGGCCGGGCCAGGCCGGGACGGTCACCGTCCCGCCGTCGTCGAGGTCGACGACCAGCTCGTCGTGCCGGTGCAGCCGCCCCGGGGGCGCGGTCTCCCCCAGCGCGGCCAGCGCCAGGACGACCTCGGGGTCGGCCGTCCACGGGCCGGGAGTGCCGGTGCCGCGGGCGGTCCCGGCGACCCGGTCCGAGGCCAGCGGCACGTCGAGCAGCTCCGCGAGGGCGGCGGGGTCGGGCCCGCCGGGGACTGCGGGCAGCGCGTCCAGCGCGGGCAGCACCCACGGCGCGTCGAGGACGACGGCGCGGTCGGTCGGCGCGACCGACCCGGTCATCGTGCGGACCCGGTCCGGTGGGTCGACGTCGTCGAGGTCCACCCGGCCGTCGGCGACGGCCGCGGCGAGCGCGGAGTAGGCGGCCGCGGCGACCTCCCCGGTCACCGCGCGCGCCGGGTCGGCCAGCCGGTCGAGCAGCTCGGTGACCTCGTCCGGCCCGTCGACGACGACCCGGTCCCGGACGCCGGCGGCGGCGAGCACCGCGTCGTCGACGCCGGGCAGGGCCCCGACCTCGTCGTAGAGCTCGGCCAGCCCGGTCGCCGAGCGCAGCCGCCACGTGCCGGCCAGCCGGCCGCCGAGGCGGACGTGGCGCGACAGCCACCAGGCGGTGTACCCGGTGAGCAGCGCGGCCCGGGTGTCGCGGTCGCCGGCGAGCAGGGCCAGCGCCGCGGGCCAGCGGTCGTCGGCGACGAGGTCGAGGTCGCGTACGGCGGGCGGGGGGTCGCCGTCGCCGGGGTAGTGCTCGGCGTCGTGCAGCACGTCGGGGTCGAACGCGACGACCGTGAACCGGTCCAGGACGCCGGCGGCGACCAGGGCGTCGCGGGGCACGTCGGCCCACTCCGGCCCCAGCACGCCGACCGGGGCGTCCGGGTCGAGCAGGTCCCGGACGGCGGCGTCGGGCAGTACGAGCTCGTCGGCGCGGGCGGGGCGGCCGTCCTCGTCGGTGAGGGCGAGGGCCCCGAACCGCGGGTCCGGCGCGGCGCCGGGGGTGTCCAGCAGGGCGAGGACGGCGCGGGCCGCCGCGGTGGTGTCCAGGCCCGCCTCGGCGTCGTCGACGGACCGCTCCACGGCGGCGTGCAGCGCGGGCGCGTCGAGCAGGGTCTCGCGGTCGGCGTCGGCGGCCCCGAGACGGCGCAGCAGCGGGTGGACGGCATCGGGGTGGGCGATCCGCAGCTCGGGGAGCGCCGCCACCCCGGCCGGATCGCCCCCGACGGGGAGCAGCACCGAGGCGGGCCCGGGCACCAGGCGGCCGTCGGCGAGCGGGACGGGCAGCGCGCCCAGCTCGGCGGCCAG
>NZ_JAMXSG010000334.1:0-5421 GCF_024124365.1 Pseudonocardia sp. McavD-2-B | reverse complement strand
GGACCCCGCGCCCGCCGGCGGCCGGCC
Source organism: Pseudonocardia sp. McavD-2-B (assembly GCF_024124365.1). Classification (NCBI taxonomy): domain Bacteria; kingdom Bacillati; phylum Actinomycetota; class Actinomycetes; order Pseudonocardiales; family Pseudonocardiaceae; genus Pseudonocardia; species Pseudonocardia sp. McavD-2-B. Next base: position 5,394 of record NZ_JAMXSG010000334.1, on the reverse strand, counting down.
CGCGGTGACCGGGGCACGGTGCTCACCGGGACCGGGTCGTCCGTTTCGGACTCGTCGTCGTCTTCGTCGTGGTCCGCGGCGCCGCGGTCGCCCGGGGGGCCGGGGTCCGCGCGACGGTGGTCCGCGGTGTGCCCGGGGACCGGGCGACGACCGTGCGGTGGTGGTCGTGGTCGTCGTCGAGTGCGGACACCGGGACCCACCGCGGCCCGGCCGGTGACACGACCGCCTCGGGCGCCGGGCAGGCGGCCGGGTCCACCTCCAGGTAGTCGTCGCCGTCGGCCTCCAGGACCCCGCACACCTGCCGTTCCGGTCCGGTCGAGCAGGCGGTCAGCGGGGCCCCGGCGACGACGACCAGTGCGAGTGCGGAGAGCCAGGTCGCGGTCCGCACGGCTCAGACCTGCTCGACGTCGAAGTTGACCAGACCGCCCTGGACCTCGGTCACGGTCGCGCGGACGTCGATCGAGTCCTCGCCGGAGGTGACGCGGCAGCCGACGGCCTGGCCGGTGGTGGGGGCGAGGTCGCCGTCGCAGGTGGTGGCGTCGATCGGGACGCCGGCGTTCTGCGCGACGAGCGAGCCGACGGTGTCCTGCAGCAGGGCCTTCGGCACCGGGCGGGGCTCGGTGGTGATGTCGAAGGAGACGTTGTCTCCGTCGACGGCGGTGACGGTGACGACCGCGCCGACCGGCTGGCCACCGGAGTGGAACTCGCAGGTCTGGCTCGCCCCGACGGTCGCGTCGAGGTCGGTGGCGCAGTCGGCCTTCCCGTTGTCGAGGGAGACGCCCTGCGCGCCCAGCTTGCTGACGATCTGCTGCTCGACGCTGTCCGCCGGGACGGAGGCGAGGCTGCAGGCCGTGGTGCCGAACAGGACGGTGCCGGTCGCCGCGGCGACCAGGCCGAGCCGGGCGAGGCTGCGCAGGGTGGCGTTCATGGTGTCTCCTCGGGTGGTGGCCCCGGCGGCCCGGGCGGCCGGTGGGGCGAACACCACGAACTCTGCGGTGGGCCACTGGCAATCCACTTGCAGCGGCCTTGCAGGGTCCTGCACGCGGTCCCGCGGAGCGCGGCTCAGGCGCTCCGGCCCACCACCCGGGTGGCGACGGTGCCGCCGTCACCGAGCTCGTCGAGGACCGCGGCGATCGCCGCCCGCCCACCCGCGACGCCCTCGGTGAACGCGGTGGCGTACCGCTCCGCCGAGCCGCCGAGCGCGGCCCGGACCAGGGCGACGTTGCGCTCGGAGTCCTGCGGGTCCATCTCCTCGGGCCGGTAGCCGACCTCGCCGCCGACCGCGGACACCGCCCCCAGCAGCCGGGCGCCCCGCGCTCCGTCGCCGGACTGTCCCAGCGCGCCCGCGAGCGTGTGCACCGCGACCAGCCAGGACGTCACGTCGGGTTCGCCACCGAGGAACCGCACGAGCGACTCCGCCTCGTCCAGCGCAGCCGGATCGCCGCGGTCAAGCAGGGTCTTCACCAGGTGCCAGCGCGAGGACCCGTCGGCGAACCCGTGCCCGGCCCGCCGCGCCACGGCCACCGCGGACCGCAGCACGTCCAGCGCCGTCGCCGTGTCCCCGCCGAGGCGCGCGAGGTGCCCGGCGGCCATCAGCGTCTCGGACTCACCGGGGCCGTCCCCGGCCGCGCGCGAGACCGCGAGTGCCTCGCCCAGCAGGGCCTGCGCGGCCGCCGGGTCGGCCGCCGCGGCCAGGTAGGCGCGGAACGCCAGCCCGCGGGCGACCTTCGTCGGGTGCCGGGCCGGGTCCATCCGTTCCAGCCCGGCGGCGACGTCGGCGGCCGCACCGGCCGGGTCGCCGGCCAGGTAGCGCAGGGGACCGGAGGCGAAGTGCGCCAGCCCGACGGCCTCCGGGTCGGCGTCCGGCCCGGCCGCGGCCAGCGCGGCGGTGGCCCACCCGATGCCCTCGGCGACCCGGCCGAAGCGGTACCAGTACCAGCCCATCGCCCCGGCCAGGCGCAGCGCGTCGTCGACCGCGGCGGTACTCCCGTCGGCGAGCGCGGCCCCGAACGCGGCCCGCACGTTCGGCTGCTCGGCGCGGACCCGCCCGAACCAGCGGGCCGCGTCGTGGCCGAGCCAGGCGGCGTCGGCCTCGGTGACGACGCCGAGGACCCAGCGCCGGTGCGCGGTGCGGGCCGCCGTACGCGCGGCGTCGTCGAGCAGGGTGTCGCCGAAGGCACGCAGGGATTCCAGCAGCGCGAACCGGCGGGGGCCCGGTGCGCCGGTGTCGACGCCGACCAGGGACTTCGCGACGAGCGTGGCCAGCCCGTCGCGGACCGGCACCCCGGCGACGTCGGCGGCCGCGGCCGCGTCGAACCCGCCGGTGAACACCGACAGCGCCCCGAACAGCCGCCGGTCGGCCGGGCCGAGGTCGTCGACCGACAGCGCGATGGTGTGCTCCAGGCTCCGGTGCCGGGCGGGGGTGCCCCGGCCGGCCCCCACGAGCAGGGAGAACCGGTCGTCGAGGGCGTCGGCGATCTCCCCGACCGACAGGGTGCGGCTGCGGGCGGCCGCCAGCTCGACGGCCAGCGGGAGCCCGTCGAGCCGGGCGCAGACCTCGGCGACGCGGGCCCGGTCGTCGCCGGTGTCCTGCTCGTCGCTGCTCATCGTGCCCCCGCTGTGCCGCCGCCGTGTCGCGCGCTCACCCCTCGCCGGCGAGCTCCCGCAGGATCTCCGGCCCGAGCGCGGTGACGTCACCGGCGCCCATGGTGAGCACGACGTCGCCGTCGGTCGCGAGCGCGGCGATCGCCGCGGGTGTCCGCTCCCACGAGGGGGCTCGGTGCACCCGCCCGGCCGGCAACGTCACCGCGTCGGTGATGAGCGCCGGACCGACGCCGGGTTCGGGATCCTCCCGGGCACCGTAGACGTCGAGCACCATCACCTCGTCCGCCAGCGACAGCGACGCGCCGAACTCGGCGGCGAACAGCCGGGTGCGGGAGTACAGGTGCGGCTGGAACGCGACCAGGACGCGGCCGCGTCGCCCCTCGCGGACCGGCGCGGCCTCGCGGGCGGCGCGCAGGGTGGCGGCGACCTCGGTGGGGTGGTGGGCGTAGTCGTCGTAGACCGACACGCCGCGGGCGCGGCCCTTGAACTCGAACCGGCGCTGCACCCCGCCGAACCCGGCGAGGCCCTCCAGCAGCACGGCCGGGTCGGTCCCGACGGCGACGCCGGCGAGGAACGCACCGAGCGCGTTGAGGACCATGTGCTCGCCCGGGACGCCGAGGGTGAGCTCGTGCTCGGCGTCGCCGGTGCGGAACCGCGCACGGCAGCCGGTGCCGTCCGGGGTGAACTCGAGCAGCCGGGCGTCGTGCGGGCCGGTCGCGGTGCGGCCGTAGCGCAGCACGGTGACGCCCGACTCCTCCGCTCGCACCGCGACCTCGGCGGACCCCGGGTCGTCGGCGCAGGCGACCAGCGTCGCGCCGGGCACCAGCCGGTCCAGGAACCGCTCGAACACCGCCCGGTAGGCGGCCTCGTCGCCGTGGTGGTCGAGGTGGTCGGGCTCGACGTTGGTGACGATCGCGACCGACGGGGCGAACGCGGTGAACGAGCCGTCGCTCTCGTCGGCCTCGACGACGAACACGTCGCCGCTGCCGTGGTGGGCGCCCGACCCGGACACCGACAGGTCGCCGCCGATCGCGAACGACGGGTCGGCCCCGGCGTGCTGCAGGGCGACGGTGACCATCGACGTCGTCGAGGTCTTGCCGTGCGTCCCGGCGACGGCGACCAGCCGCCGTCCCTCGGTGAGCGCGGCCAGTGCGACCGCCCGGTGGACGACGTCGTAGCCGCGCTCGCGGGCGGCGGCCAGCTCCGGGTTGGTCTCCCGGATCGCGGTGGAGACGACCACGGTCGGCGGGGTCTCGCCGTCGTGGCGCAGGTGGCCGGCGTCGTGCCCGGTCTCGACGCGTGCGCCGAGCGCGCGCAGCGCGGTGACCGTGCGGGAGTCCCGCGCGTCGGACCCGGAGACGGTCGCTCCGCGGGCGAGCAGGATCCGCGCGATCCCGCTCATCCCGGCGCCGCCGATCCCGATGAGGTGGACGTGGTCGGAGAGCACGCTCACCGGCCCGCCACCTCCATGACGATGCGGGCGATCTTCTCGTCGGCCTCGCCGTGCCCGGCGGCGCGGGCGCGGCGGCCCATCGCGAGGGCCAGGTCGGGGTCGGTGAGCATCGGCATCAGCTCGTCGATCGCGCGTTCGCCGTTCATGTCCTCGTCCTGCACGAGCTTGCCGCCCCCGGCCTCGACGACCGGGCGGGCGTTGAGCGCCTGCTCACCGTTGCCGTGCGGCAGCGGCACGTACACCGCGGGCAGCCCGACGGCGGTGAGCTCGGCGACGGTGGTCATGCCGGACCGGCCGAGGACGACGTCCGCGGCGGCGTAGGCGAGGTCCATCCGCTCGATGTAGGGGACCGGCACGTAGCCGGGCCGCGGGTCGGCGGGGGTGCCGTTCTTCCCGTACGCGTGCAGGACCGAGATGCCCCGCTCGGTGAAGGCGGGCAGGGCCCCGGCGACCGCGTCGTTCAGGGTCCGGGCACCCTGGGAGCCGCCGAAGACCAGCAGCACAGGGCCGTGCGGGGGGAGGTTGAAGTACGTCCGGGCCTCCGGCCGCAGCGACGCCCGGTCCAGGGTGGTGATCGAGCGGCGCAGCGGCATCCCAACCACCTCCTCGTTCGCGAGTCCGGTGCCGGGCACCGCGACGCAGACGGCGGAGGCGAACCGCGCACCGACCTTGTTGGCGAGCCCGGCGCGGGCGTTGGCCTCGTGCACGACGATCGGCACCCGGCCGCGGGCGCCGAGGTAGGCGGGCAGCGAGACGAACCCGCCGAACCCGACGACGACGTCGGCCTCCGCCGCCTCCAGCACCTCCCGGACCCGCTTCACCGCGCCCCGGACGTTGCCGGGGAGCTTGAACAGGTCGGCGGTGGGCTTGCGGGGCAGCGGCACCGGCGGGATCAGCTCGAGCGGGTAGCCGCGGGCCGGGATCAACTGGGTGTCGAGGCCCTTCTCGGTGCCGAGCGCGGTGACCCGGGCTCCCGGCACGAGCCGCCGGATCGCGTCGGCGACGGCCAGCGCGGGCTCGATGTGCCCGGCCGACCCACCCCCGGCGACGACGACCGACAGGCCGCCCCGCACCGGCGTCGGCGCCTGCTCCCCCGCGGGTCGCGTGGTGGCGGGGCCGAAGGTGCGGGTCGCGTCGGGGCCGGTGGGTCCGGGCACGCCGGGCCCGGGCACGCCATCGCCCTGCGGGTTCTGCTGCGGGCCGTTCGGCTGAGGGCCGGGTCCCTGGGGGCCGGGTCCCTGAAGGCCGTGGGGCTGCGGACCGCCGGGCCCCTGGGGGGCAACCGGGCTCTGCGGTCCGGGTGCGACCGGGCCACCGGGGCCCTGCCACCCCGGTGC
>NZ_JAMXSG010000333.1:0-5482 GCF_024124365.1 Pseudonocardia sp. McavD-2-B | reverse complement strand
CGGCAGCGGCAAGACCACCCTCGCCGGGGCACTGGCCGCGGCGACCGGCGCCCGGCTGCTGTCGAGCGACCTGATCCGCGACGACCTCGACCGCGGCCGTCCCGGCGACGGTGCCCGCCCGGGCAGCGGCACCGGTGGCGACGGCACCGGGGGCGGCACCGTCAGCCGCGGCACCGTGAGCCGCGGCACCGTGAGCCGCGGCACCGTGAGCCGCGGCACCGGGGGTTACGGCACCGGCCGGTACACACCCGAGCGGGTCGCGGCGGTCTACACCGCCCTGCTCGACGCGGCCGGTCCGCTGCTGGGGCGGGGCGAGTCGGTGGTCCTCGACGCGTCGTGGACCACCGCGGAGCACCGGCTCGCCGCCCGCGTGCTCGCCGCGCGGCACCACGCCGTATGCGTGGAGCTGCGGTGCGCGGTGGACCCCCGCACCGCCGACGCCCGGATCGCGGCCCGCGGGCCGTCGCCGTCGGACGCCGACGCCGCGGTCGCCGCCCGGATGCGGGCCGCCGCCGCCCCGTGGCCGGAGGCGGTCCGGATCGACACCGCGGGCGGCCCCGGCGCCGCGGTCGGAGCGGCCCTGTCGGCGTGGTCCGCGGGCGTCGGGTGCTGAGGGGCCGCGGAGCGGGACACCTCGGCCCCGTCGCCGGGGGGCTCAGCCGCGCAGCCGTATCCGGGCGTCGACCGCCGTCGCCCCCACCCCGCCCCCGCCGTCGGGTCGCAGGACCAGCGGATTGATCTCCGCCTCCACCACCCGCGGGACGGTCCGCACCAGCCAGCCCCACCGCAGCAGCACGTCGCGGACCGCGGCGCGGCCCTGCGCGGCCAGCCGCGGCCCGAGCGCGGAGTCGGCGACGGCGCCGTCGGCGTCGTCGGGGGAGGCGACCGCGAGCAGGTGGCTCCGTCCGCCGACCGCGTCGGTGGCGCTCCCCCCGGGGCCCACCGTGAGCACCGGTCCGACGACGGCGTCGACGGTCGCTCCGACCAGGACCTCGTCGCCGTCGGACACCATGGGCTGGACCAGGACCCCGCGCAGGGTGTCGCCGAACCGGGCCGCGAACCGCCCGACCACCGCGCGGACCCCCTCCTCGGAGTCCACGTCCAGCACGACACCGCCGGCCGCGGCCTTGTGCAGCAGACCGGTGGCCTCGGCCTTGAGCGCGACCGGTCCCCCGGCGGCCCGCCACCGCTGCACCGCCCCGTCCGCGGTGCGCACCCGCGCCACCGGCGCCGCGGGGATCCCCGCGGCGCCGAGCAGCTCCAGGACCCCGAGCGGGTCGAGCCAGCCCTCGCCGGCTCCCGCGACGGCGGCGTGGGCCCGGGTGGTGTCGGTCCGGAGCAGGGCCGGGACCGGGTCCGCGGCGTGCCGGAGCCAGTGTCCGCGGCGCACCCCGGCAGCGACGGCCGCGGCGGCGGAGGTCACGTCGTCGTGGACCGGGACCCGGTCACGCGGGCGGGAGCCGCCCGGCGCCACGACGACGACCGGCACGGGCTCCCCCGCGGCGTCGCCGATCTCCGCGAGCGGGTCCCCCAGGTCGGTGGGCACCCCGGTGACGACCACGGCGTCCACTCCCGGGTCGTGTGCGACGACGGTGACGGCGCGGGCGAAGGCCCGGGCCCCGACCACGGCGGTCGTGTCGACCGGGCCGCCGACGGCCGCGGTCGCGGGCAGGATGCCGGCCAGCGCGAACCGGGTGCCGGCCTCCATCCGGGCCACCTGCAGCCCGGCGTCGGTGCACGCGTCGGCGGCGAGCACGCCCAGGCCGCCCGCGTTGCTGACGATCCCGACCCGGGGCCCCGCGGGCAGCGGCGCGCTCTGCAGGGTGGCGAGCATCTGGACGGCCTCGCGCGGGTCGCGGGCGAGCAGCAGCCCGGCCTGCCGGTACAGCGCGTCGCGGGCGGCGCGCGGGGTCGCCGTGGCCGCGGTGTGCGACGCCGCGGCCCGCCGCCCGGCGTCGCTGCTCCCCGACGGGATCACCACGACCGGCATCGTGCGCGCGGCACGCCGCGCGACGGCGGCGAACTCGTGCGGACGCCGGGCGGACTCCAGGTAGAGCACGGCGCCCCGGGTGCGGCCGTCGTGCGCCCACCAGGCGAGCAGGTCGTCGGCCGCGACGTCCAGGGCGTCGCCGGTGCTGACCAGCGAGCTGATACCGAGTCCCGCGGCGGCCAGCTCGTGGCCCAGCGCGACGGCGATCCCGCCGGACTGGGCGGCCACGCCGATCTCCCCCGCCGGGGCGGTGGCGGCGAACGTGGCGTCGAGGGCGACCCCGGCGGCGGTGTCGACCAGGCCCAGGCAGTTGGGGCCCACGAGACGCATCCGGTGGTGAGCGCAGACCGCGGCGAGCCGGCCGGCGTCGGCGCCGGTGACGCCGGAGGTGAGCACGAGCAGCGCGCCGACCCCGGCCCGGCCGCAGTCCTCGGCGACCGGCACGACGGCGTCGGCCGGGACGCAGAGGACGGCCAGGTCCGGCACGGTGCCGAGCTCGCCGACGGTGCCCGCCCACGGCAGGTCCGGGGCCGGCGTCCCGCGCGGGTTCACCACCGCGAGCGGCCCGCTGAACCCGCCGCGCCGGATCCGGTCCAGCACGGCCCGGCCGACCGTGCCCGGCCGGCGCGAGGCCCCGACGACCGCGACCGAGGCCGGGGCGAGCACCGGGGTCAGCGAGATCGCCGACGCCGCGGAGACCCGGGACCAGTGCGGGTCGTCCGACAGCGGGGTGGGGTCGCCCGTCTCCAGCCGGACGTGGGTGACGGGCCCGTCCGGACGGGTCCGCAGCGGGCGCCCGAGGTCGGTCAGCACCCGCATCATGGGGGCGTTGTCGGAGGCCACCTCCCCGGTCAGCGTGGCGAGACCGGCCGCGGTCGCGGCCCCGGCGAGTGCCTCCATCAGCAGGGTCCCGGCACCGCGGTGGCGCGCCGCGGGGGCGACCAGGACGGCGAACTCGGCGGTGGAGCCGTCCGGGACGGGCACGTAGTGGGCGACGCCGAGCAGCTCCCCCGCCTCGAACACGCCCACCGCGTGACCGGTCGGGGCGAGCACCGAGCGGGCGGTCCGCCGCGGGTCGGCGGCCGAGGCGGACAGGTAGCGGAAGTGCCGGTCGGTCGTGTCGAGACCGGTGTGCAGGGCGGTCACCGCAGGCAGGTCGGACCGGTCCAGCGGCCGGACGACCGCCCGGCGGCCGTCACCCAACAGGACATCGTGACCGCGGCCGGCGACGGGCTCCGACGGATCCCCCGACCGGGTCGTCGCCGACGCGGGGACGACCATCAGAACTCCATCACGAGCCGGGCCGGGACCCGCCCGGCGAGGAGGTCGTCGACGGCGGCGTTGACGTCGTCGAGCTTGCGGGTCTCGGTGACCACCCGGGTGCGGCCGCGGGCGTGCAGGTCGAAGACCTCGGCCAGCTCCTCGCGGGTGCCCACGATCGATCCGAGCACGGTCAGCCCGCCCAGCACGAGGTCGAAGATCGGCACGGTCAGCGTGCCGTCGGCGGGCAGCGCGACGCACACGAGCCTGCCGCCGCGCCGCAGCGAGCGCAGTGCCTGCCCGAAGGAGTCCGGCGAGGGGGCCAGCGCGACGGCGACGTCGAGCCCGCCCAGGTCGTGAGTCGCCTCGACGGGGTCGGTCGTGCGGGCGTCCACCACGGCGTCGGCGCCCAGCCCGGTCGCCAGTGCGAGCTTGGCGTCCTCGACGTCGACGCCGACGACCGAGGCTCCGACCAGCCGGGCGTACTGGACGGCCAGGTGGCCCAGGCCGCCGATGCCGAACACCCCCACCCGTTCGTCGGGGGCGACCCGCGCGTTGCGGATCGCCGCGTAGGTGGTGACCCCGGCGCAGGTCAGCGGAGCGGCTTCGACCGGGGGGATGTCGTCGGGCACCGGCACGGCGAAGCGCTCGTCGACCACCGCGTACTCGGCCCACGCGCCGTCCACCGAGTAGCCGCTGTTGGTCTGGCTCTCGCACAGCGTCTCCCGGCCGCTGACGCAGTAGCGGCACCGGCCGCAGGCCGACCCGAGCCACGGGATCGCGACCCGTCGCCCGATCGCCCGGTGGTGGGGACCGTGCACCGACTCCACGACGGTGCCGATCCCCTCGTGCCCGGGCACGAACGGCGGGCGGGGCTTCACCGGCCAGTCCCCGCGCGCGGCGTGGACATCGGTGTGGCAGATGCCGCTGGCCTCCATCCGGACCAGGACCTGCCCGGGGCCCGGGACCGGCACCGGGATCTCCCGGATCTCCAGGGGCGCTCCCAGTGCGGGGACGACGGCGGCACGCATCGTGTTCACGGCTGCTCCTCGGTCACCGGCGGCGGGCCGGTGGGGCTGCGGCGGGGGGAACTGAGGTCGCGGCCGACGCTAGGTACGGCGCCGGCCGCGGAGCAGGGCCGGAGGGCGCCCGGCGGCCGGGACCTTCGGCGACGGCGGTGACCGCCGCGACGTGCGGGTCCTCGGGCCGCGGGCACCGGGCCGACCGTCCCTGGTCGTGTCCGCGCCCGCGGGCCACGGTGGGGGGCGTCCTGAACACACGAGGGAGGACGTCCGATGAGCAGCACGATCACGCGCCGGGCCGGGGCACTGCCCGGCGCACTCACCGAGATGGAACGGATGGTCGACGACTGGTTCCGCGCGTTCCCCGTGCGGCGCCCGGTGTACGCCGGCCGGCTGCGCGAGGAGGCGGCGATCCGCGTCGACGAGTTCGTCGAAGACGGGGCGCTGGTCGTCCGGGCCGAGCTGCCCGGGGTCGACCCCGCCGCCGACGTCTCGGTCACCGTGGCCGACGGCCTGCTGACCGTACGGGCGGAGCGGGGCGGCGAGGAGGAGCGGTCCGAGGACGGCTACCGGAGGCGCGAGCTGTGGCGCGGCACCATGTCGCGCGTGCTCCAGCTGCCCGAGGGTGTGGTCGCCGACGACATCGCGGCGAGCTACACCGACGGCATCCTGGAGATCAGGGTGCCGATGCCCGAACCGCCCGCACCGGCCGAGGCGACGATGATCCCGATCAGTACCGGCTGACCCGGAGCGGTCACGGCACGGCGGCCGGGACCGGGTCCACGACCCGGCCCCGGCCGCCGTCATGCCTGCGGGAGGGGGCCGGGGGCGGCGTCGCCGACGGTCAGCCGCTGGAACATCGCCGATTCCGGCGCCGGGTCCCGTCGTCGCGGCGCCCGCCCGGCCCGCACGACGGGGCACCCGGCGGGCGGGTGCGCGGGCCACGCCGCGTACCGGGCCAGCACGACGAGCCCGGCGGTCCTCGACTCGTCCCTCAGCACCCGGTCCCAGCCGTCCCTGCGCAGCTCGGCCTCGAGGTCCACCTCGCCGGTCTCGACCGCGATCTCGTCGGTGACCGCGTCGAGCAGCCGCCGCGCCATCGCCGTCCGGGCGGCCCCGGTCGGCGGACCGCCGGCCGTCCGGCGTGGCGGCGGGACCACGACGACCAGCCGCAGGTCCCGCCCCGACCGGCGGGCGACGTCGGCGGCCC
>NZ_JAMXSG010000332.1:0-5486 GCF_024124365.1 Pseudonocardia sp. McavD-2-B | reverse complement strand
GGCCGGTGCCCGGCTCGCGCGTCCGGCGTCGGAGCAGGACCCCGACGGGGCGGTGACGGTCGGCGGCGCCGGCCCGCTGCAGCCGGCCGACGGTGCGGACGCGGCGCTGGCCGAGGCCCGTCGCTCGGCGGAGGCGCTGGTCGCGCTGGACCGGGAGGGGGAGTGCGCGTCGGCGTCGGATCTCGGGTTCGCCGGGCTGCTGCTCGGCGAGCGCCCGGACGTCGCCGGGTACGTGCGCGGCATCCTCGGGCCCGTCGCCGAGCACGACGCGCGCCGCGGCAGCGAGCTGCTGCGCACCCTGGAGGCCTACTACGCCGCGGGCGCCAGCCCGACCCGGGCCGCGGCGGCGCTGCACGTGCACGTGAACACCGTGGCCCAGCGGCTCGACCGGGTCGCGTCGCTGCTGGGGCCGCGCTGGCAGGACCCGGACCACGGGCTGGAGCTGCAGCTCGCGTTGCGGCTGCACCGTCTGGGCACACCGCGACCGGAGGGGACACCGTGACCGACCGCAGCACCGACCCGACCACCGACCTCGGCACCGACCTCGCGGCCGTCGCGGCGGGGCTCGACGCCGAGGACCCGCTCGCCGGGTACCGCGACCGGTTCCTGCCCGCCGACGGCGTCGTCGCCTACCTCGACGGGAACTCCCTCGGCCGCCCGCTGCAGGCGACGGCCGAGCGGATGGAGCGGTTCGTGCGCGCGGACTGGGGCACCCGGCTGATCCGCGGCTGGGACGAGGGCTGGGTCGACCGGCCGCGCAGCCTGGGGGACCGGATCGGGGCGGCCGCGCTCGGTGCCGCGCCGGGGCAGGTCGTCGTCGCCGACTCCACGACCGTGCTGCTCTACAAGCTGGCCCGGGCCGCCGTCGACCACCAGGCGGCGGCGGGGCGCCGCGAGATCGTCGTCGACACCGACAACTTCCCGACCGACCGCTACGTGCTCGAGGGCATCGCCGCCGAGCGCGGCGCGGTCCTGCGGTGGATCACCTCCGACCCGGCCTCGGGCGTGACGCCCGAGCAGGTCGCGGCCGCCGTCGGGCCGGACACGGCGCTGGTGCTGCTGTCCCACGTCGCCTACCGCTCCGGGTTCCTCGCCGACGCGCCCGCGATCACCCGGACCGCCCACGACGCCGGCGCCCTGGTGCTCTGGGACCTGTCGCACTCGGTCGGGTCGGTCCCGGTCCGGCTCGACGCGTGGGGCGCCGATCTCGCCGTCGGCTGCGGCTACAAGTACCTGAACGGCGGCCCGGGCGCCCCGGCGTTCGGCTACCTCGCCGCCCGGCACACCACGACGCTGCGCCAGCCGATCACGGGCTGGTTCGGCCACCGCGCGCCGTTCGCGATGGGACCCGGCCACGAGCCGGCGCCCGACGTGCGCGCCCTGCTGTCCGGCACCCCGCCGGTGCTGGCGTCGGTGCCGCTGGAGTGCGGGGTGGAGCTGCTGGAGCAGGCCGGGATCGACGCCGTCCGCGCCAAGTCGGTGCGGCTCACCGGGTTCGCCCTCGACCTCGCCGACACCCTGCTCGCCCCGCACGGCGTCACCGTGGCCTCACCGCGCGACCCGGACCGCCGCGGCGGGCACGTCACGCTGCGCCGCGAGGACCTCGCCCAGGTCAACGCCCGGCTGTGGGAGCGGGGGGTCATCCCGGACTTCCGGGCCCCGGACGGCATCCGGATCGGGCTCGCGCCGCTGTCGACCTCGTTCGCCGAGGTCCTGGCCGGGATGACCGCGTTCGCCGAGGAGGTCGCCCGATGAGCGACGGCCGCACGAACACCCGGCCGCCGAACCTCACCTACTTCCCCGAGCTCTGTGCCGTGCGGCCGATGATGTAGCGGGCCCTCACGGACCTGCGCGCGCCGCCGCGCCGACAGCCCCGACCGGTACTGCCGCGGGATCGCGTGTCCCCGGAAGTCCTGCCGGGACCCTCCGCGGGGTACGGGGGCGGCGGCTCCGGCGGGGGTGCCGGCTCAGTCGGTCGGGGCGTCGACCCCGGTCCCGGCGTCGTCCGGCTCCCCGGCGCCCTCGACCGGTCCCGGCTCGGCCGCGCCCTCCGACGTGGTGTCCGCGGACTCCTCGCGACCGGCCTCGGTGTCCCCGGCGTCGATCCGCCGGCCGAGCACCCGTTCCTCGAGCTCGTCGAGTGCGCGTTCCGGGTCGATCGGGGGGCTCTCGCGTCCGGTGTCGTTCTGGTCGTCGCTCACCCGATGGGGATACCCGGACGCCGCGAGGCCCATACCGGGTGCGGAGGCCTCAGAGCCCGACGGTCGGCTGGTCCAGGCGGACCCGGGCCAGGCGCTCCACGAGCTCGGGCAGCGCGCCCACCGGGCTGCCCCGCAGGTCGTCGCAGGCCTGCGCGACGGCGGCGACCACGGCGTCCCGGCTGATGGCCGGGCCGAGCTCGTCGACCAGCCGGGTGACGGCGTCGGTGGCCCGGGCGAGCTCCGGCGTCACCGCAGGCCACCGGCGGACCGGCGGCAGGTGTGCGTCCGACGACGACACGAACGGACTCCGGAGCGGATACCCATCTGCGTGTCGGTCATGACGATCCTTCCGTCGATCTTCACCCGGCCGAGGGGTAGGTACCCCGGGAGTGGCGCCTCAATCGCGTCGGGACGGGTGAACCCACGACCACGGAGCGCGATCGTGACACCCTGTTCCCGTTCTGGGGTGGGCCGCACGAGGCACTGTCCGGCATGTTCGGCGACCCGCGGAGACTGCCCAGACCGCTCGCCGAGATCGGAGCGACCCTGCCCTGCGGTGCGACGTCGGAGCTGCTCGGGACGGCGTGGCGCGGGGTCCCGCCGGACACCGGCGCCGTCGTCGGGCTGGTCGTCGCGGTGCTGGTCGGTGTGCTGGTCGGGGTGGTGGGCGCGGTCCGGTTGTTCCGCTGGGACCGCTGACCAGCTGCGCGTTCGGTCCGCGGGACCGAACGGGGCGCCGATCTTCGGTCCCGACGACCGAGGAATCGTGCGCCGATCTCCCTACCGTCTGCTCCATCGTTCCGTCAGAGCCGACGCGAGGAGGAAATCCGATGCGGACCTATGCACTGTCCGAACCGGTGAACGGTCACCACACCTGGCACGACGGCAAGCGCTACGCCTGGCTGCTGGGCCTGCTGGTCCCGGTCCTGCCGTTCCTCGCGATCGGTCTGCACCTGGCCACCGGCTGGTCGGTGGCGTTGTGGCTGGGTCCGATCGTCGTGCTCGGCATCGTTCCGACGATCGACCTGTTCGCGGGCAAGGACCCGACGAATCCGCCGGACGAGGTGATGGAGGAACTGGAGGAGGACCGCTACTACCGCTGGGTCACCTACGCCTACCTCCCGCTGCAGTACGCGGGCCTGTTCGCCGGGATGCTCTACATCGCCACCGCCGGGGCGCCGGTCGTCGGCAACATCGGTCTCGCGGTCACGCTCGGCACCGTCGCCGGCGTCGCCATCAACACCGCCCACGAGCTGGGCCACAAGCGCGAGGACGTGGAGCGCTGGGCCGCCAAGATCGCGCTCGCCCCGGCGTTCTACGGCCACTTCTACGTCGAGCACAACCGCGGCCACCACGTGCGCGTCTCCACCCCGGACGACCCGGCCTCGGCCCGGATGGGCGAGAGCTTCTACCGGTTCTGGCCGCGTACCGTGTTCGGCTCGCTGACCAGCGCCTGGCGCCTGGAGCGCAAGCGCTACGCCCGCCGCGACCGGCACCCGTTCCGGATCGGCAACGACGTCCTCAACGCCTGGCTGATGTCGGTGGTGCTGTGGGGCGCGATCATCGCGTCGTTCGGCTGGGGCGTGCTGCCCTACCTGCTGATCCAGGCCGTCTTCGGGTTCACCCTGCTCGAGCTGGTGAACTACATGGAGCACTACGGGATGCTGCGCCAGAAGGTCGGCCCGCCGGACCGCCGCCGCTACGAGCGCGTGCTGCCCGAGCACTCCTGGAACTCCAACAACATCGCCACCAACGTGCTGCTCTACCACCTGCAGCGACACTCCGACCACCACGCGAACCCGGTCCGCCGGTTCCAGACGCTGCGCGACTTCCCGGAGGCCCCGGTCCTGCCGACCGGCTACACCGGGATGATGCTGGCCGCGACCGTCCCGCCGGTGTTCCGCCGGCTGATGGACCCGCTGGTGGTGGCGCACTACGACGGCGACCTGCGCTACGCCAACCTGCAGCCCGGCAAGCGTGACACGCTGCTCGCCGCCTACCCGCCGCCCGCCGACCCGGCCCCGGCCGCCGACACCGCCGCCGACGTCACCCGCCGCGCGCAGAGCGACGCCGTCACCGCGGCCCGCTGCCCCGGCTGCGGGTACACCTACGAGGTCGCCGCGGGCAACGAGGCCGAGGGCTTCCCGGCGGGAACCCCGTGGTCGCAGGTCCCCGACGACTGGTGCTGCCCGGACTGCGGGGTCCGCGAAAAGGTCGACTTCGTCGCGCTGACCACCGAGGAGGTCTGATGCGCATCGTCGCCGACCTCGACGCCTGCCAGGGCATCGGGATGTGCGAGGCCATGGCCGACGGCTGGTTCGAGGTGGGGGAGGACGACGTGGTCGTCGTCCGCGACGAGCACCCGCCCGAGTCCGAGCGGGCCCACGTCGACGCCGCCGTCCGCGCCTGCCCCGCCCGCGCACTGGCCCTGGAGAACTGAGCGCCGGGTCGCGACGCCCGCCCGGCCCCGGATCCCCGGAGCCGGACGGGCGTCGCGCTACGGTCGGTCCCGTGTCGACGGTGACCGCCCTGCTCGCCCGCCTCGCCACCGAGGTCCACGGCGACGTCGAGGCGCTCGGTGCGCGGGTGCTCGTCGAGATCGATGCCGGGCTGCCCGAGCTCGGCCGCGACCCCCGCGTGCGCGAGCTGCTGGTCGCCACCGTGCAGGGCTCGCTGGAAGGAGCGCTGGTCGTGCTGACCGGCCGGGCCCAGGACGACGTGCCGCTCCCCCCGGTCGCCGGGGAGCTCGCCCGCCGACTCGCCCAGCAGGGGGTCCCGGTCACGGTCGTCCTGCGGGCCTACCGGCTGGGCCAGTCGGTGTTCCAGCAGGAGCTCATCGGCCGCATCGCCGGGTCCGGGTTGGGGACGACCGAGGTCGGGGAGGCCGTCCGTGCGCTCACCGCGGTCACCTTCGGCTACGTCGACCGGGTCTCGGAGGAGATGGTCGCGGTCCACCAGGCCGAACGCGACGGCTGGGTCCGCCGCCGCGACGCGGCCCGGCTCGCGATGGTCGACGCGGTGCTCGCCGGGCGCGGCGGCACCGTCACCGAGGTCGAGGCGGCGCTCGGGCACCCGGTCGCGGGGGAGCACCTGGCCGCGGTGCTCTGGGTCGACCAGGACGCCCCCGATCCCGGCCGGGCCCTGGAACGTGCCGTCGGCGACGTCGGCGCCGCCCTCGGCTGCACCCGCGCCCCGCTCGTCGTCGCCCCGGACGCGGTCACCTCCTGGGCCTGGTACCCGGGCACGGGCGGGCCGGTGACCCTGCCGCCCGGACCGGTGTCGGTC
>NZ_JAMXSG010000331.1:0-5514 GCF_024124365.1 Pseudonocardia sp. McavD-2-B | reverse complement strand
GGCCCCGCCGACGCGACGGGTGGGGTCGGGCCCGGGGCCGCCCGGCGGCCGCTGCCGGCGGTTCCCCGTCCGCCACGGGTCGGACGCATCCCTGCGGGTGCGCTCCGGATCGTCGCCGCGGGTCACGGGCCCTCCCGGTCTGCTGGTACAGCCGGGCCGCGGGCGCGTGCACCGGCCGTCCGCCGTCGTGGCGGACCTCCTGGCGGCGACCGTACCGTCCGGAACCGGTCACCCCGGTGGACGGCACGCTGCCACCACCCGGTGATCCTCCCGCCCCGGAGCCCTCAGCGCGCCGTGACCGGTGTGCGCAGGTCGGCCGCGGGGAACGGGGGCCGGTCGTCGAGACGGACCGACAGCTTCCCGGCGGCCCGCCAGGCACGGGCGGTCAGGTCGCGGTCCTCGTCGGTCACGAGGTTGCCCATCACCCGCAGCGCGACGGTCATCAGGGCCCGCGACCGCATCCCGACCGGCCCGGCCAGCGGCAGCAGCCGCGGGATCGTGATGAGCCCGGCGAGCCGCCGCGCGATCGAGAACGCCAGGCCGTAGTGCGAGCGCAGGGTGGCGGGCCAGGCGCGGTCCAGGTCGGCGCCCGACGCGAGCAGCTCCGCGACCAGCCGGCCGGTCTCCAGGCCGTAGTCGATGCCCTCCCCGTTGAGCGGGTTCACGCAGCCCGCCGCGTCGCCGACCAGCGCCCAGTTCGGCCCGGCGACGCCGGACACCGCCCCGCCCATCGGCAGCAGCGCGGAGCGGACCAGCTCGACCTCCGGGCCGAGCTCCCACTCGGCGCGGCGCGCGTTCGCGTAGTGGTCGATCAGGCCGCGCAGCTTGATGTTCGCCGGGCGCCGGTCGGTGGCCAGGGTGCCGACGCCGATGTTGACCCGGCCGTCGTTCAGCGGGAACAGCCAGCCGTACCCGGCCAGGACCTCGTCGGCCTCGCCACGCAGCTCCAGGTGCGAGCTGATCCACGGGTCGTCGTGCCGGCCGGAGCTGACGTAGCCACGGGCGGCGACGCCGTAGGCGGTGTCCTGGTGCCACTCCCGGCCCAGCACCCGCCCGAGCGTGGAGCGCGCCCCGTCGGCGACGACGAGTCTGCGGCACCGGACGGAGCGGCCGTCGTCGAACAGCACGGAGTCGACCCGGCCCCCGGCGAACGTCACGTCGACGGCCTTGGCGCCCTCCATCGGGGTCGCGCCGGCCTCCAGGGCGACCCGGCGGATGCCCGCGTCGAGCTCGGTGCGCGGGATCGCCGAGCCGTGCGCCGGCAGCGACCCGCCCGGCCACGGCAGCTCCAGGACCTGCCCGAACCCGTGCGCGCGCAGCCCCTGGTTGGTGCCGTGCGAGTCGACCCAGCCACCGAGGCCCAGGTGCCCCAGCTCGGCGATCGCGCGCGGGGTCAGCCCGTCACCGCAGGCCTTGTCGCGGGGGAAGGTGGCGGAGTCGGCGAGGACGACGTCGAGCCCGTGCCGGGCCGCCCACGCCGCCGCCGCCGACCCGGCCGGTCCCGCCCCGACGACGAGCACGTCGGTGGAGTCCGGAGTGGTGGCGGGCGGGACGGGGCCGGTGCTCATGACCCCAGTGTCGCAACCCGGCCGGGCGGCCGCCGCCGAGCGTGCCCCCGGTCACGACCGGGGCCGCTACCGTGGCACCCGTGATCGGACCGCAGACACAGGACCCGGCCCGGCTCGACGCCGTCCGGGTGGTGGCGGCCCGGGTACCGGGACTGACGCTCCTGCTCCTGCACGGGTCGCGCAGCCGCGGTCAGGAGCATGCCGGGTCGGACTGGGACCTGGGCTATCGCGGCGACGCCGACCCGGCCACGCTGCTCGACGCGGTCGCGTCGGCGCTGGGTACGGACGCCGTCGACCTCGTCGACCTCGACCGGGCCACCGCGCTGCTCCGGTACGAGGCAGCCCGCGACGGCGTCGCCCTGTACACGTCCGGCGACGCGTATCGCGACTTCGTGCTGGAGGCCACCCGCTTCTGGTGCGACGCCGGTCCCGTGATCCGGCGTGCTCAGCAGGACGTCCTCGCGGGGCTCGGGCGGTGAGCGGGGCGATCCGGCCGGAACTGCTCGCCGAGCGCGCGGCGACGGTCCGCCGGCACCTCGACCGTGTGCGGGACCGGCTGCCGTCGGACCCGGACGGGCTGGCCCCGATGACCGACGCGACCGACGCCGTCGTCCTGCACCTGTGGCAGGCCATCCAGGTCGTCATCGACATGGCGGTGTCGGCCTGCGTCACATCGGGGCTCGGCTCGCCGCCCACCTACGGTGACGCGTTCCGCCTGCTCGGGAGGCACGGCGTCGTCGAGACCGGACTGGCGGACCGGCTGGCCAGGGCGGCCGCGTTCCGCAACCTACTGGTCCACGCCTACGGCGAGCTCGACCTGCGCCGGGTCCACACCATCGCTTCGCAGGGCCCTGCCGACCTGCTCGCGTTCCTGGCGGCGCTGCGCGACGCGTGAACTCCGGTCACGACCGGGTCAGGTGCCAGAGGATCACGTCGTGGGCGTGGCGGGCCTTGTCGTCGCCGCGGAAGGCCACCTCGTGCACGGCCGCCCCGACGGTGATCGCGATCTGGCTGGAGCTCGCGAACCGGCCCAGCAGGTTCCGGTCGGCGACGAACGACACCGAGGAGATCCGGCCGTAGGGGATCGAGGTGATCGCGGTGCGCTTGCCGACGAAGGAGTTGTCCTGCAGGACCGCCCGCAGGTCGGTGAGTCCGAGGAAGCCGGTGCCGGCACCGATCGCGTCGTAGACGGCGATGATCCGCTCGCCCTCCAGCAGGCCGGCGGCGACCTTGTCGAGCTGGTCGCGCTTGTCGAAGACGGGTTCGCTCATGGCTCCGATACTGCCCGGCGGGCGAGCAGTGTCCGCACTGTCCAGACCAGCGCGGAGACGGCGAACAGCACGACGGTCAGCCACACCCACCGCATCCGGTAGGGCTCCTGGTCCAGCCCGGTCGCGTTCAGCGTGCTCAGCGCGCCCTGCCGGATGATCCCGGGCAGGAACATCAGCAGCGCGAGCCCGGAGCCGAGCACCGGGATCCGCACGTGGTTGACCAGCGGCACCCGGGTGCGGGGCAGCGCGAGCAGCAGCAGCCGGTCCCCGGCGGCGTAGAGCGGGAACAGCACGAGGTCGTGCAGCAGGACCGCGCCGGCGAACCACCAGGCCATCGTGACCAGGTCCGGGGACCCGCCGACGATCGCGTACACCGCCCACCCGGCGAGCGCGAAGCAGCCGAGGGCGGCGAGCAGGCGGCTACCGAGGAGCAGCACGGGAGAACCCGATCGTCGCGACCCACTTGGTGTTGTGCACCCCGGGGAGCGCCGGGACGATCAGCCGCGCCGGGTACCCGTGGTCGGGTGACAGCTCGGCGCCGTTGACCCGCAGCGCGAGCAGCGAGTCCGGCGACAGCGTCTGGCCGCGGTTGAGCAGCGAGCGGGCGAACGGACTCCCCACCTCGACCGACCGCACCTCCGCGGTCTCCGGGTCGGTCACGCCCGCGGCGCGGGCCAGGTCGGTCAGCCGCACCCCCGTCCACACCTGCGAGGTCGACCAGCCCTCGACGCAGGCGATCGGCAGCTCCGCGGTGTGCTGCGGCAGCGCGGCCAGCGCCGCCCGGTCGAGCACCACCGGTGCCGTGCCGCCGGTCAGGGTCAGCGTCCAGGCGCTCCCGACCGCGGCCGGGGCGATGCCGGACGCGACGAACGTGCGGTTGACCGGGAAGTCGTTCGGGCCGCCCCGCTCGGTGCTGTCGGGCGCCGTCGTCCGGCCGCGGGGCAGCAGCAGCGCCGTCGACCGGAGCCGGTCGGTGAACTGGCCGACGGTCAGTGCCGCGACGAAGAGCATCCCGCCGCCGACCAGGGCGAGCGCGCCGCGCCGCGACATCGTCGGGGGGTCCGGGTCGGGCGCGACCAGCGGGTGTGCCGGCTCGGGCCGGGTGGCGGCGAGCGGCGTGGCCAGCTCGGTGCGCAGCGATCGGCCCCGCAGCGACCGGACCATCGTCGGGAGCTTCGTGACCACGTGCAACGCGAACGAGGCCAGGAACACCCAGGCCGCGGCGTAGTGGCCGTCGTAGAACGAGAAGCCGAAGACGTAGTCGTACTGGACGTTCAGCAGGCCGGTGACGATCAGGAACAGGATCGAGCCGACCAGCAGCACCAGTGACAGCCGTTCCAGGAACGTCACCGGGTTGCGTTCGGGTGCGGTGAACAGCTTCGGGATGACCGACCACAGCTTCGCCAGGACCAGCGGCACCAGCACGATCCCGAGCCCGACGTGCAGGCCCTCGGTGAGCCGGAACAGCCAGGCCGGTGACGCGGGCCAGTCCCACCACGGCAGCTGCAGTCCGCCGACGGCGTCGGCGGCCGGGATGGCCTGTTCCCGGCCGTAGGCGAGCCGGTCGAGCAGCCCGGTGAACGCCACGACGGGGAGCCCGACCAGCAGTGGCAGCGCGAACATCGAGGTCAGCCAGGGGCCCCGGATCGGGCTGCGCCACCGCACCACGCGCCTCACGGCCCGGTCAGCTCCAGGAACACCCGGGCGCCGAGGTGCACGTCGGTCACCCGCAGACCGGCCCGCCCGGCCGTCACGGCGAGGGGCACCGCGCCCTGCGCGGCCCACGGGATCGGCTCGCCCGCACCGCTGCCGCACAGCACCCGGGCGGTACCGCGCCACGCGTGTTCGGGGCGCGGGTCGGCCTCCACCAGCACCGTCCCGCCGTGGGCGAGCAGCCGCGCGGCGCGGGTGAGCAGGGCGACCGGGTCGCCGCCGATGCCGATGTTGCCGTCGGCGAGCAGCACGTGGGACCAGCTGCCCTCGCCGGGCAGCGGGCCGAACAGGTCGGCCTGGACCATCGCGACGCTGCGGCGGCGGCACAGGACCCGGGAGACGGCGGAACCGTCGACGCCGAGGGCGGCGATCCCGCGCGCGGCGAGCGCGACGAGCAGCCGGCCGGGCCCGCAGCCGAGGTCGAGTGTGGGGCCCGCGCAGTGGCGCAGCAGCCAGTCGTCGCAGCCACCGGCGGCGTCGGCCCAGCGGCCGACGTCCAGCGCGATCTCGGTGCCGTCGTCGCAGAGCAGGCGGGAGGGGGCGCCGGACAACGGCATGTCGAAGCCCTCGGCGGTCACGGTCACACCGACACCTCCGGACATCGCAGCCTGAGCTCGGCGACGGCGCGGGCGAAGCGGCTCCCCGGGACCTGCGCGGCGACGGCGACGGCCTCCGCCCCCGTGTCGACGTCGGTCAGCGGCTCGGTGAGGGCCACCCGCAGGCCGGCGGCCCGCAGCGCGTCCAGCGTCCGGTCGCCGGTCTCGGCGGTCGACATCGGCACGCCGTGCAGCGCGGCGGCGGCGAGCGGGTCGCGCAGGCCCAGCACCCACCAGCCGCCGTCGGTCGCGGGGCCGAGGACGGCGTCCACACCCGGTTCGGCGAGCCGGTCCGCACAGTGGGACAGCAGCTCGGCCGTGGCCTGCGGGGTGTCCATCCCGACCTGCAGGGTGGGGCGGCCCGGG
>NZ_JAMXSG010000330.1:0-5546 GCF_024124365.1 Pseudonocardia sp. McavD-2-B | reverse complement strand
AGGGCGCGCCGGACCCCGGCGCGGTCGGCGTCGCGCTGCTGTTCGCCGCCGTCGCCGCGGTGGCCGAGCCCGGCGCCGAGGTGGCGGACCCGCTGGCGGGCCGGGCCTGAGCACCGGCCCCGCCGGAGTCGCTCAGCCCGCGGTCGTCGCCGCCGGGAGGAACTGGGTCCGGTAGAGCGTGGCGTAGCGGCCGTCGGCGGCCAGCAGCTCGTCGTGGGTGCCGGACTCGACGACCTGCCCACCCTCCAGCACCGCGATCCGGTCGGCCGCACGCACGGTGGACAGCCGGTGCGCGATGACGATCGCGGTCCGCCCGACCAGCGCCTCCGCCAGTGCCTCCTGCACTGCGGCCTCGGACTCCGAGTCGAGGTGCGCGGTGGCCTCGTCGAGGATCACCACCCGCGGGCGGGCCAGCAGCAGACGGGCGATGGTCAGCCGCTGGCGCTCACCACCGGACAGACGGTAGCCGCGCTCCCCCACCACGGTGTCGAGACCGTCGGGCAGCGTGTCGAGCAGGTCGCCGAGCCGGGCGCGGCGCAGCGCGTCGATCATCTCGTCGTCGGTGGCGTCGGGCGAGGCGTAGCGCAGGTTGCCGGCGATGGTGTCGTGGAACAGGTGCCCGTCCTGGGTGACCATCCCGACGGCGCCGCGCAGCGTGGCGAACGACAGGTCCCGCACGTCCATCCCGGACAGCTCGACCGAGCCGGCGTCGACATCGTAGAGACGTGGGACCAGCGAGGCGAGCGTGGACTTCCCGGCCCCGGACGACCCGACCAGGGCCAGCAGCCCGCCGCCGTGGACGTGCAGGTCGACGCCGTGCAGCACCTCGGTGTTGACCCGCTGGTCGAGCACCGCGACCTCCTCCAGCGAGGCCAGGGAGACGTCGGTGGCGCTGGGGTAGGTGAACCGGACCCCGCGCAGGGCGACGTCGACGGGGCCGTCGGGCAGCGCGGCCGGGTCGGGCCGCTCGGTCAGCATCGGGCGCAGGTCGAGCACCTCGAAGACCCGCTCGAAGGCGACCAGCGCGGTCATCACGTCGACGCGGGCGTTGGCCAGCGCCGTCATCGGGGTGTAGAGCCGGGTCAGCAGCAGCCCGAGCGCGACGACGGTGCCCGCCGGGATCGCCCCGGTCACCGCGAGGTAGCCGCCGAGGCCGTAGATCATGGCCTGGGCCAGCGCCGACACCAGCTGCAGCGCAGTGACGAACAACCGCGACACCATCGCCGACCGGACACCGATGTCGCGCACCCGCGACACCTGGCCCCGGAAGACGGCGGCCTCGGAGTCGGGGTCGCCGAACAGCTTCACCAGGGTGGCGCCGGGCGCGGAGAAGCGCTCGGTCATCTGGTTGCCCATGGTGGCGTTGAGCTCGGCGGCCTCGCGGCGCAGCTCGGCGAGCCAGGTCCCCATCCGCCGGGCAGGGAGCACGAACACCGGCAGCAGCAGCATCGCCAGCACGGTGACCTGCCAGGCCAGACCGATCATGACCGCGATGGCCAGCACGAGCTGGATGCTGTTGGACAGCACCGTGGACAGGGTGCCGGTGATGGCGGTCTGGGCCCCGATGACGTCGTTGTTGAGCCGGCTGACCAGCGCCCCGGTCCGGGTGCGGGCGAAGAACGCCAGCGGCATCGACTGGACGTGGCGGAACACCGCGACCCGCAGGTCCTCGATCAGCCCCTCGCCGAGGCGGGCGGAGAACCAGCGTCCGGTGAGCCCGACGACCGACTCCAGCACCGCCATCCCGGCGATCGCCCCGGCGATCACCATCACGACGCGGGCGGCGTCGGGCAGCTCGTTCGCCGCGACGATCGTGTTGACCACGCGCCCGGCCAGCACCGGCGTCGCGACGCCGATCACGGCGGTGACGGTGGTCAGGGCCAGGTAGGACAGCAGCCAGCGGCGGTAGGGCCGGACGAAGCCCCAGATCCGGGGCCAGGTGCCCCGCGCGATGGAGCCACGGCGGATGGACGTCGAGTCCGCCCCCCGGATGACCCCGCGCATCAGAGCGAGCGGGCGATCCAACGGTGTTCCCCTTCGCCGGTGGTGGACGGCGAGGGTTCACGTTACGGCGCGTACGGCGGGCGGGCGCGGTGGTCCCGCGCGCGGCGCCCCGCGACACGCCCCGGACACACGACGACGCCGCCCCGGGCTCGCTGCTCGACCCGGTCGGCGGCGCCGACGAGAGGACTACTTCTTCTTGGTACGGGTGGCGCCGCCGCGCCCGCGCAACGTCACACCCGTCTCGGACAGGACCCGGTGGACGAAGCCGTACGACCGCCCGGTCTGCTCGGCCAGCGAACGGATGCTGGCGCCCTTCTCGTACTTCTTCTTCAGGTCGGCGGCGAGTTTGCCCCGCTGCGTCCCGGTGATCCGGGCGCCCTTCTTCAGCTCGGCCATCGGCCCTCCTCATCCCCTCCGCGGATGCCCCCGCGGACCGCCGCATCTGGCGCGACGATCAGGCCATGATGATCCAGTTGACCATTTATGACCAGAACGCGGAAAACGCGATCGGCGAACGGTTACCCCGAACGGCGCAGCACCGCGGGTACCTTTCGGAATCGTCATCCGTCGGGCAGCGCAGTGGATTACCCCGTCGGAACGGACCGTGCACGATTCCGGGAGCCGCACGCTGTACGGCCCGGACACGTCCGACGATCGTGGTGGTCCGGTCGGGTGATCACCGCTGCGTGCGGTGACCGGTCACGCGAGCTGGACGAGTTCCAGGTAGTCGGCCGACCAGTGGTCCTCGGTGCCGTCGGGCAGGACGATCACCCGGTCCGGCTCCAGCGCCTCGACCGCACCCGGGTCGTGGGTGACGAGCACGACGGCGCCCTCGAAGCGGCGCAGCGCGTCGAGCACCTGCTCGCGGCTGGCCGGGTCCAGGTTGTTCGTCGGCTCGTCGAGCAGCAGCACGTTCGCCGCCGAGGACACCAGACCGGCCAGGGCGAGCCGGGTCCGCTCACCGCCGGACAGCGTCCCGGCGGGCTGCTGGAGCTGCTCCCCCGAGAACATGAACGACCCGAGCAGGGTCCGGAGCTGCTGCTCGGCGGCGTCCGGGCTGGCGTGGCGGATGTTGTCCCAGACCGAGGCGTCCATGTCGAGCGTGTCGTGCTCCTGGGCGAAGTAGCCCCGTCGCAGCCCGTGGCCGGGCACGACCCCGCCGGAGTCGGACTCCTCGGTGCCGGCCAGGATCCGCAGCAGCGTGGTCTTGCCGGCGCCGTTGAAGCCCAGCACCACGACCTTCGACCCGCGGTCCACCGCGAGGTCCACCCCGGTGAACACCTCCAGCGACCCGTAGGCCTTGGACAGGTTCTCCGCGGTGAGCGGGGTGCGCCCGCAGGGCGCCGGGGTCGGGAACCGGATGTGCGCGACGCGGTCGGCCTGACGCTCGTCGTCGAGACCGGCGAGCAGGGCGTCGGCCCGGCGGGCCATGTTCTTGGCGGCGACGGCCTTGGTGGCCTTCGCGCCCATCTTGGCGGCCTGGACGTGCAGCGCGGACGCCTTCTTCTCGGCGTTGGCCCGCTCGCGGCGACGACGCTTCTCGTCGGTGGAGCGCGCCTCCAGGTACCGCTTCCAGTCCATGTTGTACTGGTCCGCCTCGCCGCGGGTCGCGTCGAGGAACCAGACCTTGTTCACGACCGCGGCCAGCAGGTCGGTGTCGTGACTGATGACGACCAGACCGCCCTCGTGCTGCTGCAGGAACCCGCGCAGCCAGGTGATCGAGTCGGCGTCGAGGTGGTTGGTGGGCTCGTCGAGCAGCAGCGTGGTCGCCGACTGCGACCCGCCGTCGGAGGCGGCGAACAGGATCCGGGCCAGCTCCACGCGCCGGCGCTGACCGCCCGAGAGCGTGCGCATCGGCTGGGCCAGCACCCGCTCGGGGAGACCCAGGTGCGTGCAGATCCGCGCGGCCTCGGACTCCGCGGCGTAGCCGCCGAGGGCGGAGAACCGCTCCTCGAGCCGTCCGTACTCGCGGACCGCCTTGTCGTTCGCGGCCGGGTCGGCCAGCTCGGCCATCGCCGTCTGCGCCTTCTCCATCTTCGCCAGCAGCACGTCCAGGCCGCGGGCCGAGAGCACCCGGTCCTTCGCCGTGACCGACAGGTCGCCCTCGCGCGGGTCCTGCGGCAGGTAGCCGACCGGTGAGTTCGCGCTCCGCTGCCCGGAGTACGGCTCGCCCTCTCCGGCCAGCACCCGCATCGAGGTGGTCTTGCCGGCGCCGTTGCGCCCGACCAGACCGATCCGGTCGCCGGGCTGCACTCGCAGGGTGGCACCGGAGAGCAGGATGCGGGACCCGGCGCGCAGTTCGAGGTCGGTCGTGGTGATCACGTGGAAGAGCTCCAGACGGAGGACGAGGAGTGACGCTGAGAGGACCGGATGCGGGCACAGTCGTGCCCGGACGCCGGTCTACTCGATCAGGACCACGCGACCAGGCTACCGGCCGGGTCCACCCGATTCCCCACGTAGGGTCGGGTCCCATGACCGATCTCACCTCCCTGGCCGGTCGGGCTGCACTGGTGACCGGCGCCTCGCGGGGCATCGGGTACGGCGTCGCCGCCGCGCTGCTGGCGCGCGGCGCGTCGGTGACGATCACCGGCCGGCGCGCCCCGGAGCTCGACGCGGCGGCGTCGGAGCTCGCGGCAGGCGCGGGGGTCGGCACCGGCCGGGTGCTCGCCGTCGCCGGCAACGTCGGGGACGCGGCGCACCGGGCCGCCGCGGCGGAGGCGACGGTGGCCGCGTTCGGTTCGCTGGACGTGCTGGTCAACAACGCCGGGATCAACCCCCAGCACGGGCCGCTGGTCGAGGCCGACCTCGACGCCGTCCGCAGGATCCTCGACGTCAACGTGGTCGCCGCCCTCGGGTTCGTCCAGCAGGCGCACCGGGTGTGGATGGGTGCGCACGGCGGCGCCGTCGTCAACGTCGCCTCGGTCGCGGCGCTGCGGCCCACCGGCGTCATCGGGGCCTACGGGGCGTCGAAGGCGGCACTGCTCACCCTGACCGAGGAGCTGGCCGGCCAGCTCGGCCCCGGCGTCCGGGTCAACGCCGTCGCCCCCGCCGTGGTGCGGACGAGGTTCGCCGAGGCGCTCTACGCCCACGACGAGGCGTCCGTCGTCGCGGGCTATCCGCTGGGGCGCCTCGGCGAGCCCGCGGACGTCGCCGAGGCGGTGGCGTTCCTCGTCTCCGACGCCGCGTCCTGGGTCACCGGGGCCACCCTGCGGATCGACGGCGGCAGCCTGTCCGCCGGCCGGCACCGGCCGGGCCCGCGATGACGGGGACGAGGAGCGGGACGGCGTCGTCGAGCCGGTCGGGTGCCCCCGGCACGACGGTGGCCGACGTGCTGGTCCTCGGCGGTGGTCCGGCCGGGCGGGCGCTCGCGGCGGCGTGCGCGGAGACCGGGCTGCGCACCACGCTCGCCGACCCCGCCCCGGAGCGGGCGTGGACGGCGACCTACTGCGCGTGGCCCGAGGAGCTGCCCCCGCACCTGCCTGCGGCGATGATCGCGACCCGGCCGGAGGCGGTGGCCGTGCTGCCCGGTGGTGGCACCCGCG
>NZ_JAMXSG010000032.1:0-30988 GCF_024124365.1 Pseudonocardia sp. McavD-2-B | reverse complement strand
CCGCCCTGCGGACCCCGGTGCACCCGCTCGTCGACCACCCCACGCACCCGCCGGCACCGCCCGCGTCGCGGCGTCCCGGCGGGCCGTGGGCGGCCTGGTCGCCGTGCACCCCGCGGGAGTGCCTGCCCCCGCGTGCGACGACAGGCACGCTGCGCCTGGCCCGCCGTACCGCGGCACTGCTGTCGGTGCTGGCGGTGGCCGTGACCGTCGTCCCGGTCGCCGCGCTGTTCGGCGCCCGCGTGCTGGACCCGGTCCTGCGGGCGCTGCACCGCGCGGTGCTCCGCGCCGCCGGGGTCCGGCTCGTCGTGCGCGGCGGGCCGCTCGCGCCCGCGGACGGGCGGGGCGCCCTGGTCGTGGCCGACCACACGTCGTGGATCGACATCCCGGCGCTCGGTGCGATCGGCCCGGTCACCATGCTCGCCAAGCGGGAGGTCCGGGACTGGCCGCTGATCGGCGCGCTCGCGGCCCGCATCGGGACCCTGTTCGTGCACCGCGAGGGCCTGTCCCGGCTCCCCGGCACCGTCGCTACCTGCGCCGACGCGCTGCGGGACGGCACGCTGGTCGGTGTCTTCCCCGAGGCGACGACCTGGTGCGGCGCGATCTCCGGGGACTACCGGCGGGCCCCGTTCCAGGCCGCGATCGACGCGGGTGCCCCGGTCCGTCCGGTCACCGTCGCGATCACCACCCCGGACGGGCGGCCGACGACGGCCGCCGCGTTCGTCGGCGAGCAGACCCTCGGCGACACCGTCGGCCGGGTGCTGCGGCTGCCCGGCCTGGTCTGCGAGGTCACCGTGGGCGAGCTCGTCGAGCCGGGCCCGCACACCGACCGGCGCGCGCTGGCCGCCCGGGCCCGCGACCGGGTCCGTCACCCGCCACCGGTCACGACCGCCACGGCCGTGTGAGACGGACGGTCGTCCACGACGGGTTCGGCACGCACCGCTGTCACGACGGGGTCTACCCTGGAGGCCGATGACGTACCTGGACCACGCGGCGACCACACCGATGCTGCCCGCCGCCGTCGCCGCCATGAGCGACGCGCTCGGCCGCACCGGCAACGCGTCGTCGCTGCACTCGTCGGGCCGCCGCGCCCGGCGCGCGGTCGAGGAGGGGCGCGAGCGGATCGCCGAGGCGGTCGGCGCGCGCCCGTCCGAGGTCGTGTTCACGACCGGCGGCACCGAGAGCGACAACCTCGCGGTCAAGGGTCTGTTCTGGGCCCGCCGGGCCGCGGACCCGCGCCGCACCCGGGTGCTGGTCTCGGCCGTCGAGCACCACGCGGTCGTCGACGCGGCGGAGTGGCTGGCCACCCACGAGGGAGCCCGGCTGCGGATGCTCGAGGTCGACGCGACCGGCCGCGTCCACCCGGAGACGCTGCGCGCCGCGCTCGCCGAGGACCCCGACGGGAACGCCCTGGTCTCGGTCATGTGGGCCAACAACGAGGTCGGCACCGTCAACCCGGTGCGCGAGCTCGCCGCCGTCGCCCACGAGTTCGGGGTGCCGTTCCACACCGACGCCGTGCAGGCCGTCGGCATCCTCGACGTCGACTTCGCCGCGAGCGGCGCCGACGCCCTCACCCTCACCGGGCACAAGCTCGGCGGCCCCTACGGCGCGGGCGCGCTGCTGCTCGGCCGCGAGGTCACCTGCACCCCGCTGCTGCACGGCGGCGGCCAGGAGCGCGACGTCCGCTCCGGCACCCTGGACGTGCCGTCGCTGGCCGGGCTGGCGACGGCCGTCGTCGAGTCGGTGGCCGCCGCGCCGCGCCGCCGCGTGCACCTGGCCGGGCTGCGCGACGAGCTGGTCCGCGTCGTGCGCACCGAGGTGCCCGACGCGGTCCTGAACGGCGACACCACCGACTCCCGGGTCGACGGCGGTCCCGGCAGGCTGCCCGGCAACGCGCACCTGTCGTTCCCCGGCTGCGAGGGCGACAGCCTGCTCATGCTGCTCGACGCCCACGGCATCGACTGCTCGACCGGCTCGGCCTGCACCGCGGGCGTCGCCCAGCCCAGCCACGTGCTGCTGGCGATGGGCGCCGACGAGTGCACCGCCCGCGGGTCGCTGCGCTTCTCCCTGGGGCACACCAGCACCTCCGCCGACGTGGCCGCGGTCGCCGGGGCCATCGGGTCGGTCGTGGAGCGCGCCCGCAACGCGAGCCGTCGCACCCCCGCGTCGGTCACGGGCTGAGCCGTGCGGGTCCTCGCTGCGATGAGCGGCGGCGTCGACTCCGCGGTGGCCGCCGCGCGGGCGGTCGCCGCCGGACACGACGTCGTCGGGGTGCACCTCGCGCTGTCGCGCACCCGGGACGCCATGCGCTCCGGATCACGGGGCTGCTGTTCCAAGGAGGACGCGGGCGACGCCGCCCGCGCCGCCGACGTCCTCGGCATCCCGTACTACGTCTGGGACCTGTCCGAGGAGTTCACCCGCGACGTCGTGGACGACTTCGTCGCCGCCTACGCGGCCGGGGAGACGCCGAACCCCTGCCTGCGCTGCAACGAGAAGATCAAGTTCGCGGCCGTGCTGGACCGGGCGCTCGCCCTCGGCTTCGACGCCGTCTGCACCGGCCACTACGCGCGGCTCGACCCGGCCGGGCCGGTACTGCGCCGCTCGGCCGACGCGGGCAAGGACCAGTCCTACGTGCTGGCGGTGCTGCGCGCCGACCAGCTGCGGCACGCGATGTTCCCGGTCGGCGACACCCCGAAGCCGGAGATCCGGGCCGAGGCCGCCCGGCTCGGGCTGCGCGTCGCCGGGAAACCCGACAGTCACGACATCTGCTTCATCCCCACCGGCGACACCCGCGGTTTCCTGGCCGACCGCCTGGGCACCACTCCCGGCGCGCTGGTCGACGCCGCCTCCGGCGAGACCCTCGGCACCCACGACGGCGTGCACGGCTTCACCGTCGGGCAGCGCAAGGGCCTCGGGATCGACCGGCCGGCCGCCGACGGCCGCCCCCGCTACGTGCTCGGCATCGAGCCGGTCAGCGGCACCGTGCGGGTCGGACCGGAGGCCGCGCTCGACGTCACCGCGATCACCGCGCGTACCCCCGTGTGGACCTCGGGCGCGGCGCCGGACGCACCGTTCGGCTGCGTCGTGCAGGTCCGCGCGCACGGCGGCACCGCACCCGCCACCGTCACCCCGCTCGACTCCGCCGTGCAGGTGGAGCTGTCCGAACCGCTGCGCGGTGTCGCCCCGGGGCAGGCCGTCGCCTTCTACCGCCCCGACGACGACGGCGACGTCGTCCTGGGGTCGGCGACGATCACCGGGACGGCCTGACCGAGATCGCCGGCCGCGTCCGCCCGGCGGCACCGACCGACCCGGGCCCGCCCGGCGGCGCCTGACCGGCCCCGGAGCACGCCCCCCCCCGCCGGCGCCGCGAGTGGCCTGGTCCGGCATCGCCTCTCCGCCGAGATGCACCCCAGCGGGCTGCGCGGAGCCGTTCGAGCCCGCTGACCTGCAACTCGGTGCAACCTGCACGCCGCACCGACCCCGACGAGAGCACTGCTCTTGCTCTTGTGCGACGGATAGTGAACACTGCTCTCATGACGAACCAGCGCTCTCGGCTCCACTACATCGCCCCCGGCCGCATCACCCGCCGGGTGATGAACCCCCTGGTCGCCGGGCTGACCCGGCTCGGCCTCCCGCTCGCCGGCTCCGCGGTGCTCGGCGTCCGCGGCCGCCGCTCCGGCGAGGTCCGCAATACGCCGGTCAACCCGCTGCGCCACGACGGCGCCCGCTACCTCGTCGCCGCGCGCGGCGAGACCCAGTGGGTGCGCAACCTGCGCGTCGCGGGGGAGGCGGAGCTGACCGTCGGCCGTCGCACCGAGCGGGTGGCCGCGACCGAGCTGACCGAGCCGGCCGCCGTCGTCCCGGTGCTGCGGGAGTACCTGCGTCGCTGGGCCTGGGAGGTCGGGACGTTCTTCGACGGTGTCGACGCGTCCTCGTCCGACGCCGAGCTCGCCGCCGTCGCCCACTGCCACCCGATCTTCGTCCTGGCCGCGTGATCCTTCTCCGCGGAGCCGGGAGCGCCCCCTCGGGCGCCGTGGGCTCCGGGAGGAGGGATCACCGGAGCGACGGACGAGGTGATCGGTGAGAGGCTGTCGCGGTGAGCGACCGTGACTACCGAGCACCCGGCATGCTGGTGCGCCGCGTCCTCAACCCGCTGGTCGGGGCCCTGGCCCAGCGCGGCATCACCCCGGGTGACACCGCCGTGCTCGCCGTCCGCGGCCGGCGCAGCGGCAGGATCCGCACCGTCCCCCTGACCCCGGTCCTGCTCGACGGGACCCGCCACCTCATCTCGCCGCGCGGTGAGACCGACTGGGTCCTCAACCTGCGCGCGGCCGGCGGGAGCGCCGAACTGCGCGGTCGTGGGGGAGCGGAGCCGGTGTCGGCCGTCGAGCTCGACGCCGCGGCGGCCGTCCCCGTGCTGCGCGCCTACGTGCGCGGACTCGGCCGGGCCGCCGGGAT
Source organism: Pseudonocardia sp. McavD-2-B (assembly GCF_024124365.1). Lineage (NCBI taxonomy): Bacteria > Bacillati > Actinomycetota > Actinomycetes > Pseudonocardiales > Pseudonocardiaceae > Pseudonocardia > Pseudonocardia sp. McavD-2-B. The sequence continues at coordinate 26,533 of NZ_JAMXSG010000032.1, read as the reverse complement.
GCTGTTCGACGACGTCGATCCCGCCTCCACCGACGCCGAGCTCGCCGCCGCCGCACCCCGCCACCCGGTGTTCGCCCTGCGGTGACCACCAGGAGCGGAGCACCGGGCGCAGCCCACCCGCCGCCGCACTCCACTCCCGGCGACCACGCCCGCCGACGCCGGACCGGGGCCGCACGCACCCGGACGGGACGGCGGAGGACACTGGGGGTGTGACCGTCCCGGATCCCACCGACCCGCTGGCCGCCGCGCTCGCCGCCGCCGGACTCGGCGACGTGCGTCCCGGTGAGACCCTCCCGCCCCCGCCGCGCATCGAGGTCGTCGACGACGCCCCCGCCGAGCCCGCCGCGCCCCGCGCCCTGTGGCCCGCCGGCGTCGGCACCGGCGTCGGCTCGCTGCCCGGCACCGACGTCCGCGAGGCGTGTGCGCTGGTCACCGGCGAGACCCCGGAGTTCCCGGCGCTGCCCGAGCTGCCCGCCCGCGGTGTCGGCGCGGACATCGTCGGCCGCACGGCCGGGCTGCTCGTGGACCTGGCCGTCGAGGTCGTGCCGACCGGCTGGCGGGTCGCCGCCCACCCCGGGCGCGACCTGCGCCGGGCCCGCGACCTGATGTCCGGCGACCTGGACGCCTTCGACGACGCCTGCGACCGCATCCGCCCGTCCTGGGTGAAGGTCCAGGTCGCCGGCCCGTGGACGCTCGCCGCCTCGGTCGAGCTCGCCGCCGGGCACCGGGTGCTTACCGACCGCGGCGCCGTCCGCGAGTTCGCCGCCAGCCTGACCGAGGGGCTGCGCGCCCACGTCGCCGAGGTGGCGCAGCGGACCGGGGCGACGGTCGTCGTCCAGCTCGACGAGCCCGGCCTTCCCGCCGTGCTCGCCGGGTCGCTGCCGACCGCGTCCGGCTACGGCACCGTCCGCTCGATCGCCGCGCCGGACGCCCAGGACGTGCTCCGGGACCTGATCGCCGGCATCGACGCCCCGGTCGTCGTGCACTGCTGCGCGGACCGCCCGCCGATCCGACTGCTCGCCGGGACCGGTGCGGCCGCGGTCGGGATCGACGCGACCCGACCGGCGTTCGCCGGGGCCACCGCCGAGCCACGCGCTCTCGACGCGATCGGCGAGACCTGGGACAGCGGTGTCCCGCTGTTCCTCGGGCTGCTGCCCGGCACCGCGCCGGCCCGCGAACCGGCGGTCGGCGACCTCGCCCGGATCGGCTACGACCTCGCCGACCGACTGGGCTTCGACCGGCCGCGGCTGGCCCGGCTCGCCGTCCCGACGCCCGCCTGCGGGCTCGCCGGGGCGACCCCGGCCTGGGCGCACCGCGCGCTCGCCCTGTCCCGGGAGCTGGGGAAGGCCTTCGCCGACCCCGACGAGGTCCCGCCCGCCGACGAGCGCTGACCCCCACGCGCTCTGCCCCCCGGCGATACAGCGACCTCCGTGAGCTGATCCACTCGTCGCGCGGTGATCCGCTCCACGCTCGTGTCCGGACGCGCGCGCCGGGTGGATCACCGCGCGCCGGAGGGAGCACAGCGCGGCGGGGACGGACCCGCGCCGGTCAGCGCTGCCCGTCCACCTGCTCCGGGCGCACCGCGGGCACCAGCAGCCCACCCGCGACGAGCAGCCCGCCGAACACGTACAGGCTGCTCGCGGATCGACCCGGTGGCGTCGGAGGGCAGCTCGGAGCCCCCGACGCACGCACCGCCGACCAGGTGGCGATGCCCGTCGACGGGCAGTTCGCCCAGGCCGCGGCGGACCCGGCCGGGAAGTGACGACGACGCCGTCCAACGCGGGCGCGCCGGACATGTGAGACCGAGGGCCGGGCCGACGTGACGCCGGCCAGGTCGCCGCTCAGTTCAGTTTGCGGGTGCCCTCGGGCAGGCCACCGCCGGCGTAGACGTCGGTGGCGAGGTCCTCCAGCGCGGTCAGCGCGACGTTCTGGCTCCACGGGCCGTAGGAGACGCGGGCGACGCCCAGCTCCTGCGCGCGCTTCAGCGGGATCGACCCGGGGATGCCGATCAGGTTGACCCGGCGCTCGCCGAGCGCCTCGACCAGGCGTCCGACCTGGGTCTCGTCGAGCTTGCCCGGCACGAAGAAGTTCGACGCGCCGGCGTCGAGGTAGGCCTTCCCGCGCTCGATCGCGTCGGCCAGCACGGCCTCGGGGTCCTTGTCGCCCGCCTTGAGGAACGCGTCGGTGCGGGCGTTCAGCACGAAGTCCACGCCCGCGGACTCGGCCGCGGCGACGGCCGCCTCGACCGCCTTCACGGCGTCGGCGAGCGGCTTGACCTGGTCCTCCAGGTTCGCCCCGACGATGCCGACGTCGATCGCGCGGGCCACGGTGCCGCCGGGGTCGCCGTAGCCGGCCTCCAGGTCCGCGGTGACCGGCAGGTCGCCCGCGACCTTCGCGATCAACCCGACCTCGGCGATCATCAGGTCGCGCGGGATGTTCTCGCCGTCCTCGTAGCCGCGGGAGGCGGCGATGCCGTGGCTGGCGGTGGCGAGGGCCTTCGTGCCCGGCGTCTCGGCGACGACCTTCGCGGTGATCGCGTCCCAGACGTTGACGACGAGCAGCAGCTCGGACGCGGCGTGCAGCTCCTGGAGTTTCGTGGCCTTCTCGGCGGTGGAGGTCATGCGGTCACCGTAGGGCGGTTGCGGGACCGCCGCCGCGTACCCAGAACTGAGGATCTGTCGTGTCCCTGACAGCGGTGGGGCCGCCCGGCCCCGATTCTGGGGCCGTGCTCCGAGACCGGTCCGACACCCGACACCCGACCATCCCACGGGGTGGCCTCGGGTCGTCCGCGCTCGTCCTGGGAGCGCTGGGCTCGGTGTTCGTCGCCGTCGCCACCGCGCTGTCCGCGGTGTCGTCACCGACCGTCGCCGGTCTCGCCCTCGCCTCCGCCGGGGTGGTCCTGGCCATCGGCGGTCTGGTGCTCGGCACCCTGGGCGCGGTCCGCTCCTGCCCGGGCCGGTCCCGCACCGCGATCGCCGCCGCGGGACTGTCGGTGGCCGGGCTGGCCGGCGGGCTGATCTGGCTGGCCGCCTTCGTGATCCTCGCCGTCACCGGGCCGGGACCCGCCCCGCTCGACGGCACCGACACCACACCGGCCTGTGCGCCGGACGTCTGCCACATCCACTGACCTGCGGGCCGGCCGCTCGGCCCGCTCGCCGCGGGGCCTGCGCGGCATGGTCGGCACGGGGCGTCGCTCGGCGGAGATGATGGCCTCGACGCGCGAGCACGGCGCCGAGCTCGCCCTCGCCCTCGCGCCGTCGTCGGCGGCCGGCGACGTCGTGACGGGTAGCTCGTGCCGGTGCCGGGGGATGGGCGACCTGATCACGGGGTAACCGGTGGTGTGCCACCGATTCCCTGCACCGACGCCGTCGCACGGCGGCAGCCCGACGTGCACGAGCCGGGCGCCTCCGGCGAGCTCGCGACCACTGCCACCGTCGCGACGCCGACGTTCCTGCCGCAGCACGCCCACGCGCCGCGGCGCCGGGTGCCCGCCGGCGACCCGATCGCGTTCCGGCCGTGGCACGGGCTCGCCGCGCACCGCCCGACGGGACCGGTGGACCGGCTCCGCCGGCGCCCCTGCCACGAGCTCGGCGCGCGGTGCAGCGGTAGGGACACCGTCGTGGTGACCGGGATGCTGTCCGCCTCGGAACTGCCCGACTGATGGCCGCCGTGTTCGTCGTCGGCGCGGGGCCGGGCATCGGCCGCTCGGTCGCCCACCGCTTCGCCGCCGCCGGCCACCCCGTCGGGGTGCTCGCCCGCTCGTCGTCCACGGTGGACGGCCTGCTCGCCGACCTCCCCGGCGGGGCAGCCGGTGCCACCGCCGACGTCGCCGACGAGGCGGCGCTGCGCACCGCGCTCGGCGGCCTGGTCGAGCGGCTCGGGGTGCCCGAGGTCGTCGTCTACAACGCCGGGGTGATCCGTGCCGACACCGTCACCGGGCTCGACGCGGCGACGCTGCGCGACACCTGGGCGGTCAACGTCGGCGGCGCGGTGACCACTGCCGCGGCGCTGCTGCCGGCGATGGCCGACGGCGACGGCGGCAGCTACCTGATGACGGCCGGCATGCCGCACCCACTGCCGCAGCTGACGAGCCTGTCGCTGGGCAAGGCCGGGCTGCGCGCGCTGGCCGAGCTGCTCGACGCCGAGTTCGGGCCGCGAGGGGTGCGGTCGGCGACCGTGACCGTGTGCGGGCCGGTCGCGCCGGGAACCGCCTACGACCCGGACGACATCGCCGAGCACTACGCCCGGTTGCACCGGCTGCCCGCCGGGGCGTGGCCGGTGGACGTGCGCCACGGCGACCCGGCCGACGCGGCGGGCTGACCCCCTCCCTGCCCTGTGGCGTCCTGCTCGGTCGCACCCCGCCCGCCGTACCCCGCCGCGTCGGGTGGCGGGCGCGCCGCGTCGGTTCGGGAGCTGGTGGGGCGCGGCCCGCAGAACGGTCGTGCACGATTGATCATCGGGTGGAACGGGAACCCAGGACATGCACGTCCCGCCATGCGATCCGGAGGTCGTCCCGTGCCCGAGTTCCCCGCCATCCACCACCTCGCACTCTCGGTCACCGACCTGGAGGTCAGCGAGGCCTGGTATTCGAAGCTGATCGGCTCCGAGCCGGCGATGACGTTGTCCGACGGGCCGTTCCACCGCCGCGTGTTCGCGCTGCCCTCGGGCCAGCTGCTGGGCCTGACCCGGCACGACTCCGTCGACACCGGTGACGCGTTCGCCCCGGACCGGCCGGGCATGGACCACGTCGGGTTCGGCGTCGCGGACCGGGCGGAGATCGAGCTGTGGCGCGACCACCTGGACTCGGTCGGGATCGCCCACGACGGGATCGTCGAGGCCGACTACGGCCTGGCGCTGTCGTTCAAGGACCCCGACGGCAACGCGCTGGAGTTCTTCGTCCTGGCCTCCTGACCTGGCCGGCCGGACCGCAGCGCGGCCCGCGGCGGGGCCGGGTGTGCCCGGACCGGGCTTGACCCGGAGCGGGGTTCAGTTCCGACGATGGGTCCATGACCACCGAACCGGCCCGCTGGGCCTACCTGGTCGAGCACCCCGGCGCCGACCCCGACCGTGATTGCCTCGTGCTCGAGTCCGGTGGGCAGTGCTCGATGGTCGTCGTCGTCGCCGCCGTCGCGTCGATCGCGGACGCGCCCGCCGTCGCCGCCGGCCTGGTCCGCGACGAGCGGGTCACCCTGGTCGAGCTGTGCGGCGGCTTCGGGAGCGGCGACGTCGCCGCCGTCGGGCACGTCGTGTTCGGCGCCGACCAGATCCCGGCCGCCGCCTACGCGACCGCCGCCGGTTCCGTCACGGGCCGGCCCCGATGAGTCGCAGCGCGGGGAGCGGGAGACCCTGCTCCCCGCGCGGTGCAGAAGCGTCGACGCCCGACGCCGTCGGGTGTCGCCCGGAGCGGGGGCCGTGTCCCACCGGCCGACGGTCGCGGTTCCTTCTACCCGGCGCGGCGCGTCACCCGGATCCGGACCCGTCGGCGCCACCGGCGATGTCGCGCAACGCGCCGACGTGGACCTCGACCTGCCGTCGCCCGTCCGGGCTGAGCCGCAGCCACGTCCGGCGCGCGGGCCCGTGCGGCTCCCGCCGCGAGGTCACCACGCCGGCGTCGGACAGGGCCTTGACCTGCTTCGACAGCGCGGAGTCGCTCAGTCCGACCCTGTCGCGGACGAACGCGAACTCGACCTCGCCTGCGGCGAGGAGTGTCGCGACCACACGCAGGCGGGTCGGGTCCAGGAGCAGCGGGACCAGTCGGGTGTCGGGAGAGTCCTCAGGCATCGCGACCGGCGCGTGGCAGGATCCGGGTGACGAGGACGCTCCCGAGCGGGCGTGACACGCCGAGGAGGATCCCGGCGGCGGTGTTCGGGCGGCGCAGCCGGCTGCGTCGTAGGAGGGCGACGGCCACCCGCTCGGCCGCGAACCAGCCGATGGAGGCTCCGAACAACGCCGCGGCCCTGCCCGGGGCGGGTCCGTCAGCGGCCGCATAGACGACGACCGGAGTGGAACGCACGTCGGCGAGTGAGACGCCGAGCACGCCGGCGAGGGCGACCGCGGTGACGACCCGCTGACCGCGTCGCGGCAGGTGGTCCTTCGCAGCGAAGTCGAGCACGGTGAGCGCGGCGGTGGCGATCAGGACCGCGGGCCGAGAGCGCCGGTCTGCGGTGTCCACGGCCCGTCGTGCCGCCTCGATCTCCTGAAGCGCCTCGGTCGCTCGTCGTGCGTCCGGAGTGTCCATCCGAGCCCCCATCGGTGTCGTCGGGGTCGAGCGTGCCAGCTAGTTGCCGCTCAGGCAAGTAGTTCCGATGCGAGATGGTTCGGGTCCTCCGGCGGTGTGGTGGGCGATGGCGCGGCGGGAGGCTGCGCGCAGGTGGCCCGGGTCGCGCACCCTGCCGTGCCTCGGAGGTGTGTCGCCGCGATCGCCGGTACGTGACCGACGGGTCGGTGGTGGCCAGGCGGATGTCCTCGGCTGCCCGGTCCATCACAGGCCCGGCGGTAGATCGTCTTCCGCCGGTCCGCGAGTCCGCGACGCGTGCTCGCCGGCCTCAGCCGCGCGCTCATGCTGTCCCCGGCCGCGACGCCCCACCGGCTCGACCACGCGCAGCCTCGACCCGGAGAACCTCCGCAGCATCCTGGCCCGCCTCACCGACCCCGGCCGCGAGCTCGTCGACCGGGCCGTCGCCGACCACGTCGACGACGAGCGGCGGATCCTCGGCCCGCTCGGCCCGGACGACCGCACTCTCCTCGACGGGTTGCTACGACGCCTGCTCGCCGGTGTCGAGGACCCCTGACCGCTCCCCGGATCCCGCGCTCGCCCGCGCCAGCGCGACCGTCGCCACCACGAGCACGACCACCAGCACCGCGACGAGCAGCCACCCCGCCCCGCCGGTGGCCAGCCGCTCGTCGAGCACGGTCACCCCGACGACCGCCGCGACCACCGGTTCCCCGACGACCACCGCCGGCAGCGAGGCCCCGAGCGCGCCGGCCTGGAACGCGGTCTGCTGCAGCAGCGTGCCCCCGACGACGGCGACCGCGAGCGCCCAGGTCTCCCACGACGTCAGCAGCGCGACGAGCCCGTCGGACAGCGTGTCGACCACGCCGAGGGTGAGCGCGGCGACGACGCCGTAGGCGATCCCGGTCGCCGCGGCGAGCAGCAGCGCCCGGGCGGTGCCGGTCGCGCTCCGGGCCGCGACGAGGCACGCGGCGAACAGCACGAGCAGCACCGACCCGGTCGGCGCCCAGGCCGCGAGGCCCGTCCGGTCGACCCCGGCGGTCGGCTCGCCGACGGTCACGAACAGCACCAGCGCCACCACCAGCACCGCGGCCCAGACCAGCCCCCGGCGCGACGGGCGCCGCCCGGCCCACCACGCGGCCAGCGGCAGCGCGAACACCAGCTGGGTCACGATGAGCGGCTGCACCAGCAGCAGCGACCCGAACCCGAGCGCAACGGCCTGCATCGCGAACGCCACCGTGTCACCCAGCGAGCCGGCGAGCCAACGCGGGTCGCGGACCAGCCGGGCGAGCATCGCCGTGCCGCGGTCGTGCGGGTCCGCCGCCGCCGAGGTCTGCTGGGCGACGGCGGCGAGCGCGAACAGCAGCGCCGCGAGCAGCGCGGCCCCGACCGCGGCGACGGTGCTCAGCGGATCAGGAGATCGACGACCCGGCGGGCATGGCCTCGAACCGCATGTCGGGGAACTTGCGCTGGATGATGTCCATCCGCCACTTGTTGGTGAACAGCGCGAGGTGCTCGCCGTCCGAGGCGCGTCGCAGGACCTCGCACTCGGACTGCCCGGCCAGCGCCTCGACCGCCTCGGGGTCGACCAGGCGCGCGATCTGGTACGGCAGCCGGTCGAGGGTGACCGGGGCGTTGAACTCGGTCTCCAGCCGCGTGGTGACGACGTCGAACTGCAGCGGCCCGACCGCGGCGAGCACCGGCGCCTGGTCGCCGCGCAGGTCCGAGCGCAGGATCTGGATGACCGCCTCGTTGCCGAGCTGCTCGATCCCCTTGCGGAACTGCTTGTACTTGCCTGCGTCCTTCGCACGGATCACCGCGAAGTGCTCCGGGGCGAACGCCGGGATCGACGGGAACTCGACCGGGTCGGCGGCGTAGAGGGTGTCGCCGGGGCGCAGGGCGGTGGCGTTGACCAGGCCGACGATGTCGCCGGGGAAGGCCTCCTCGACGGTCTTGCGCTCGGCGCCGAACACCGACTGCGCGTACTTGGTGGCGAACGGCTTGCCGGTCGCGGCGTGGGTGAGCACCATGCCGCGCTCGAACCGGCCCGAGCAGATCCGCAGGAACGCCATCCGGTCGCGGTGCGCCTTGTCCATGCCGGCCTGGACCTTGAAGATCAGTCCGGAGGTGGGCGCCTCGAGCGGGCGGTCGTCGCCCTTCACGTCCGGGCGGGGGGCGGGCGGCGGGGCCAGGTCGACCAGCGAGTCGAGCAGCCGGGCGACGCCGATGTTCGACAGCGCCGACCCGAACAGCACCGGGGTGGCCTTGCCGGAGCGGAAGCCCTCCTCGTCGAACCCGGCGCCGATCTCGTCGAGCAGGCCCAGCTCGTCCTGCGCGTTCTGCCAGTACTCCGGCTCCTGCGCGGCGATCGTCTCGGCGTCGACGACGTGCGCGGTGGCCTTGGTCGCGCCGCCCGCGGCGCGGGTGAACGCGGTGTACTCGCCGGTGGTGCGCTCGATGAGCCCCTTGAACTGCCCGGCGATGCCCAGCGGCCAGGTCAGCGGCATCGGGCGCAGGCCGATGGTCTGCTCGACCTCGTCGAGCAGCTCCAGGGCCTCGCGGCCGGGCCGGTCCCACTTGTTGACGAAGGTGACGATCGGGACACCGCGCGAGCGGCAGACGTCGAAGAGCTTGAGGGTCTGCGGCTCGAGGCCCTTCGCGGCGTCGAGCAGCATCACCGCGGCGTCGACGGCGGCGAGCACCCGGTAGGTGTCCTCGGAGAAGTCGCCGTGGCCGGGGGTGTCGAGCAGGTTGATCACACAGTCGCGGTAGGCGAACTGCAGCACCGCCGAGGACACCGAGATGCCGCGGGCGCGCTCCATCTCCATCCAGTCCGAGGTGACGCCCTTGCGGCCGGACTTGCCGTGCACCGCACCCGCGGAGTCGATGACCTCCGCGTGCAGCGCCAGCGCCTCGGTGAGGGTCGACTTGCCCGCGTCGGGGTGGGAGATCACCGCGAACGTGCGCCGGCGGGCGGTCTCGCCGACGACGCGTGCGTCGGTGGCGGATCCGGGCTGCCGGGCGTCGCTCTCGGTGGTGCTCACACCCGCATTCTAGGCGCCGCCACCGACAGCCTCCGAGGACGGCGCCCGGCTCAGGTCGACCACGCAGAACACGTTGCCGTCGGGGTCGGCGAGGACGACGAAGTCGGGCTCGGCGGGGTAGCCGTCCCAGTCGGGCAGGGTCGCCCCCAGCGATCCGAGCCGCGCGACCTCGGCCTCCTGCTCGTCGGTGGTGTCGACCAGGAGGTCCAGGTGCAGGCGGGGCCTGGGCTCGGGTGGGGAGGCACTGTGCATCAGGCCGAGTACCCGGTCGCCGCCGGGGCCGGTCAGGGTGCGCCAGGAGGGGCTCGCCCACTCCTCGGAGACCTGCAGGTGCAGCGCAGCGGCCCAGAACGCGGCGGCCCGGTCGAGATCGGCGACGCCGACGACCGGGAACCCCAGCCGCAGCACGGCTCAGGCCCCCGCTTCCAGCAGCGCCCGCATGTCGGGCAGGTCGAAGTGCTCGACGGTCGCCCACGCCGACGGGCTGCCGTGATGCGGGTCGGCGCCCGCGGCGAGCAGCGCGGTCACCGACGGCGCCGACCGGGCGAACAGCGCGGCGGCGAGCGCGGTCTGGCCGCGGTCGTTGGTGTGGTCCGGCGTCGCGCCGCGGGCCAGCAGATCGGCGACGACCGCGTCGTGGCCGTAGTAGGCGGCGAGGATCAGCAGGGTGTCGCCCTTGGGGTCGGTCAGCCCGACCGGGACGCCCGCGTCGAGGTAGGCGGCCAGCTGCTCCGCCGCACCCTCGCGGGCCAGGTCGAACATCCGGTGCGCGAGTTCCACGGCGGCCTGGTCCACCCCGCCACGGTAGGGGTGCCGCGGCCACCCCGCCGGGCGGCGCCCGCGGTACCGGACCCGGCCCGCCACCCGTCCGGGAACCCTCGGCGACGGGTGGCTGTCGGGGGTCGCCGCTAACCTGCGCGTCGTGAGCTCCCAGTCCGACGCCCCGCAGGCCCGCGAGCGCCACGCGCAGCTGGCGGCCGAGGTGGCCGACCACCAGTTCCGGTACTACGTGCTGGACGCGCCGGTCGTCTCCGACGGCCAGTTCGACGAACTGTGGCACGAGCTGCTCGCGCTGGAGGAGGCGCACCCCGAGCTGGTCACGCCGGACTCGCCGAGCCAGCGCGTCGGCGGCACGTTCTCCACCGACTTCACCGCCCACGACCATCTCGAGCGGATGCTGTCGCTGGACAACGCCTTCTCGCCCGACGACCTGCGCACCTGGCAGGAGCGGGTGACGAAGGAGGTCGGCGAGGACCTGCACTACCTGTGCGAGCTCAAGATCGACGGACTGGCGGTGAACCTGCTCTACACCGACGGGCGGCTCACCCGCGCGCTGACCCGCGGTGACGGGCGCACCGGCGAGGACATCACGCTCAACATGCACACCCTCGCCGAGGTGCCCGAGCAGCTCACCGCCACCGACGAGTTCCCGGTGCCGGGACTCGTCGAGGTCCGGGGCGAGGTCTACTTCCGGCTGGAGGACTTCGAGCGGCTCAACGCCTCGCTGGTCGAGGCGGGCAAGGAGCCGTTCGCGAACCCCCGCAACACCGCGGCCGGCTCGCTGCGGCAGAAGGACCCCCGGGTCACCGGCTCGCGCAACCTGCGGCTGATCTGCCACGGCCTCGGCAAGCGGGAGGGGTTCACCCCCGACACCCAGTCCCACGCCTACGACGCGCTGGTCGCCTGGGGTCTGCCGATCTCCCCGCGCACGACCGTGCTGCGGGGCATCGAGAAGGTGATCGAGTACGTCGAGCACTGGGGCGAGCACCGGCACGACGTCGAGCACGAGATCGACGGCGTCGTGGTGAAGGTCGACGAGGTGGCGCTGCAGCGCAGACTCGGTGCGACCTCCCGGTTCCCGCGCTGGGCGATCGCCTACAAGTACCCACCGGAGCAGGCCACCACGCGGCTGCTCGACATCCGGGTCAACGTCGGGCGCACCGGCCGGGTCACCCCGTTCGCGGTGATGGAGCCGGTGAAGGTCGCCGGGTCCACGGTCGAGATGGCGACCCTGCACAACGCCGACGAGGTACGCCGCAAGGGCGTGCTGATCGGCGACCGGGTGGTCATCCGCAAGGCGGGCGACGTCATCCCCGAGGTGCTGGGCCCGGTCACCGACGTGCGCGACGGTTCCGAGCGCGAGTTCGTGATGCCGACGCACTGCCCCGAGTGCGGCACCGCGCTCGTGCAGCAGAAGGCGGGCGACGTCGACCGGCGCTGTCCGAACGCCCGCTCCTGCCCGGCTCAGCTGCGGGAGCGGCTGTTCCACGTCGCGGGCCGCGGCGCGTTCGACATCGAGGGGCTCGGCTACGAGGCCGCGGTGGCGCTGCTGACCTCGGGCGTGCTGACCGACGAGGGTGACGTGTTCGCCCTGACCGAGGACGACCTGCTGCGGACCGAGCTGTTCCGCAACCAGAAGGGCGAGCTGACGGTCAACGGCCGCAAGCTGCTCACGAACCTGGAGGCGGCGAAGGACCGGCCGCTGTGGCGGGTGCTGGTGGGACTGTCGATCCGCCACGTCGGGCCGACCGCCGCGCAGGCGCTGGGCCGTGAGTTCGGCTCGATGGAGGCCCTGGAACGCTCCGCGGCGCAGGCGAAGGCGGACACCGAGGCGGCCGGGGTCGCGATCGTCTCCGACGGGACGGCGGGGGAGGACGACGCCGCGGCCGAGGCCGCGGCGCCGACGGCCGAGGGTGCCGCCGCCGAGGCGGCCGGCGACGTCGAGACCGCGGAGGCGGAGGCCGCGGCCGGGGCGGCGGACTCCCCGCAGGCCGTGGACGGCGCCGAGGGTGTGGACGGCGCGGAGAACGCCGACGAGAACGCCGACGAGGCGGACGCCGCGGCCGCCGAGGCCGCGAAGCAGGAGCGGGCGGCCGCGCGCGCCCGGGCGAAGGCCGTGGCCGAGGCGCTCGCCCCGATCGCCGGGGTCGACGGCGTGGGCCCGACCATCGCGGCGGCGGTGCGGGACTGGTTCTCCGTCGACTGGCACCGCGAGGTGGTGCAGAAGTGGCGGGCGGCGGGCGTCGCGATGGAGGACGAGGTCGACGACTCGGTGCCCCGCTTCCTGGAGGGCCTCTCGATCGTGATCACCGGCTCGATGGAGAACTGGTCCCGCGACGAGGCCAAGGAGGCGATCATGGCCCGCGGCGGGCGCGCGGCCGGGTCGGTGTCGAAGAAGACGGCGTTCGTCGTCGCGGGAGAGGCACCCGGCTCGAAGTACGAGAAGGCCGTCGAGCTCGGGGTGCCGGTGCTGGACGAGGCCGGGTTCTCGGTCCTGCTCGACCGCGGTCCCGACGCGGCCCGCGAGCAGGCCGCCGACGCCTGACCGCCGGCCCGGGCACCCGGCCGGCCCGTCCCGTCCGGCGACACGGCGTGCGCCACGCCGACAGTGAGCGACCACTCACCGGGCGTGTTCGACGTCCGGCGCGGCCCGGTAGCCGGACGTCGACGTCCCCCGCCCGCGCGCGCGCCCGGCCGCGGGCCGCGGTCGATCACCGCCTACTCTCGGTCGCACGGCGGGGTCCTCCCGGCCGGAGGACGACCACTCGGATCGGGGAACACACGGTGTTGCAGGCGGCGCTCAACGGCTCACGACCGGCGGACGCGCACCCGGCGCTGCCGACCCTGGCCCGCCACCTCGCCCGCGACGCCCGGGCCGTCGCCCGGCTCGGCGTCACCTCGGTGCACGTGCACCCGCGCGACGACAGCGGTGCCGAGTCGATCGAACCCGCCGTGGTCGGCGACGTCGTGTCGCTGATCCGCCAGGAGGCCCCGGGCATCGAGATCGGCGTCCCGACCGGGCGCTGGATCCAGCCCGACCCGAAGGACCGTGTCGAGACCGTCCTGTCCTGGGGCCGGCTCGGCTCCGGCAAGCCCGACGTGTGCGGCGTCAACGTGCACGAGCTCGGCTGGACCGAGGTCTGCCACGCCGCGTGGTCGGTCGGCATCGCCGTCGAGCTCGGCGTCTGGACCAGCGGCGACGCCGTCACCCTCCGCCAGAACGGGCTGCCCCCGGGGACCCGGCGGGTGATCGCGGAGTCGACGGTGATCGACCCCGAGACCGCCGTCGCCGAGGGCATCCGGATCCTGCGCGCCCTCGGTCAGCCCCCCGTCCCCGTGCTGCTGCACGGCGAGGAGGAGGGCGCCTGGCCGGTGCTGGAGTACGCGACCCGGGTCAACATCGACACCCGGATCGGCTTCGAGGACGTCCTGGTGCGTCCCGACGGCTGGCTCGCGACCGGCAACGACGACCTCGTCCGCACCGCCCTGTCGATCCGGGTCTGACCCGCCGGGCCGTCGCCCCGGCCGCTCGTCCACTCCCGGCGCTGCTCCCAGGGGAACTCTCGTGGCTTAGAGCGCTACGAAAGTTCCCCTGGGAGCAGGCCCCCGGGCCCGGGCCCGGGGCCTGCGGAGGGGTGCGGTGGCGCGGCGGGTCAGGCCTTCAGGACCGTCGCGACGATCCCGGCCAGGTGCGCCAGCCGCGCCAGCTCCGACGGCCGGAACACCGGCCCACCCGGCCGCCCGACCACCAGCGTCTTCGGTGGTACCCCGGTCCCGAACGGCGCGGCGGCCAGTTCGGTGTCCATCGCCCGCCAGGGCTCCGGCACCCAGTGGCTCTCGTCGAGGGCGATCGCCCGGTCCAGCGGCAGCCAGGGCAGGTCCCCGGACCGGGTCTCGGGCGCCGCGGAGCTCTCCGCGATCCGGTAGGAGCGGCCGTGCTCGCTGACCGCGACGAGCGCCCACCCTGCGCGGAACAGTCTCGGTACCTCGGCGGCGAGCAGGTCGAGCCCGTGCGCGTGGTCGCCGGCGATCTCGTCGAGCAGCTCCAGCTCGCGGTGGGTGTCCAGCTGCCCGGTGTGCGGGCGCACCGACTCCACCGACACCCCGGGCACCGACTCGGCAGCGGTGATGAGCACGTCCGGCGGCCGGTTGGTCGGCAGCTCGACGGCGATGTCGTCGACCGCCTGGCCGTCGCCACGCTCCACGACGTCCACGCTCAGGATGTCCGCCCCGGCCCCGCCGAGTGCGGACGCGACGGCGCCGAGATTGCCGGGCTTGTCCGGGAGGACGACCCGGAGCAGGAACGACACGGACAGGATCCTCTCCCTCGACAACGGGCGCCTCGTCGGCACGCGCATGCACCGCACCGGAGCGGCGGGGAGCGGTTCCGGGCGGGAACGATGATCCTGCCACCCACGGGGCCCTCGGTCACCCGCCACCCGCAGCGGGGTGTGCGCGCCCGGTCACCGGGGGGCGATCGGCCGGTGGACCGGCGGGAATAGACTCGGTGGGTAGACCGGCGCGCGCGGGAGCGACCGGGTCGTGTCGGCAGCCGGACCGGCGGTCGCACCGTCGTCGCCGCTGCCACGGCACCGCCACGACCGTCCACCCGCCGTCGTCATCATCGGACACCATCTCGAGGAGGGGCATGACCGCCGATTCCGCGGAGCGGACGGGTGGGGTCATCACCCGGGACGAGGTCGCACACCTCGCCCGGCTGGCCCGCCTGGCCGTCACCGACTCCGAGCTGGACACCTTCGCGTCCCAGCTCGACGTCATCATCGGGTCGGTGGCCCGGGTCGGGGAGGTCGCCGCCGACGACATCCCGCCGACCTCGCACGCCGTCCCGCTGGAGAACGTCTTCCGCCCGGACGAGCGCCGCCCCGGCCTGAGCCAGGAGCAGGCGCTCGCCGGCGCCCCGGCCGCCGAGGACGGGCGCTTCCGCGTCCCGCGGATCCTGGGGGAGGAGCAGTGAGCGACCTGATCCGGCTGACCGCCGCCGAGCTCGCCGAGAAGATCCACTCCCGTGAGGTCTCCGCCGTGGAGGCCGCGCAGGCCCACCTCGACCGGATCGCCGCCGTCGACGGCGAGGTGCACGCGTTCCTGCACGTCGGAGCCGAGTCCGCGCTGGCCGGCGCCGCGCTGGTCGACGAGCGGATCGCCGCGGGCGAGGCGCCGGAGTCCCCGCTGGCCGGGGTGCCGCTGGCGCTGAAGGACGTGTTCACCACCTCCGACATGCCCACCACCTGCGGCTCGCGGATCCTCGAGGGCTGGCAGCCGCCCTACGACGCGACGGTCACCGCGCGCCTGCGCGCCGCCGGGATCACGATCCTGGGCAAGACCAACATGGACGAGTTCGCGATGGGCTCGTCCACCGAGCACTCCGCGTACGGGGTCACCCGCAACCCGTGGGACACCTCCCGGGTGCCGGGCGGCTCCGGCGGCGGCTCGGCGGCCGCGCTGGCCGCGTTCGAGGCGCCGCTGGCGATCGGCACCGACACCGGTGGCTCGATCCGCCAGCCCGCCGCGTTCACCGGCACCGTCGGCGTCAAGCCCACCTACGGCCAGGTCTCCCGCTACGGGCTGGTCGCCTGCGCGTCGTCGCTGGACCAGGGCGGGCCGTGCGCGCGTACCGTGCTGGACGCGGCGCTGCTGCACGAGGTCATCGGCGGCCACGACCCGCGCGACTCGACCTCGATCGACCGGCCGGTCCCGGCCGTGGTCGAGGCCGCGCGCCAGGGTGCGACCGGTGACCTGTCGGGGCTGAAGGTCGGCGTCGTGCGCGAGCTGGGGGGCGAGGGCTACCAGCCCGGCGTCCGGTCGGCGTTCGACGCGTCGCTGCGCAGCCTGGAGAAGCTGGGCGCCGAGATCGTCGAGGTCGGGTGCCCGCACTTCGAGTACGGCATGGCCGCGTACTACCTGATCCTGCCGAGCGAGGTGTCGTCGAACCTCGCCCGGTTCGACGCCATGCGCTACGGCCTGCGCGCGGCCGAGGGCCGCTCCGCGGAGGAGGTCATGGCCAACACCCGCGAGCAGGGCTTCGGGCCCGAGGTCAAGCGGCGGATCATGCTCGGCACCTACGCGCTGTCCAGCGGCTACTACGACGCCTACTACGGGCAGGCGCAGAAGGTCCGCACGCTGATCAGCCGGGACTTCGACGCGGCGTTCGCCCAGGCCGACGTGCTCGTGTCGCCGACCGCGCCGACCGTGCCGTTCCCGATCGGGGACAAGGTCGACGACCCGCTGGCCATGTACCTGAACGACCTGGCCACCATCCCGACCAACCTGGCCGGTGTGGCGGGCATGTCGGTGCCCAACGGGATCTCCGAGGGGCTCCCGACCGGTCTGCAGATCATGGCGCCCGCGCTCGGCGAGGCCGTCATGTACCGCGTCGGGGCGGCGTTCGAGGCCGCCCGCGACGCCGACGAGGGCGGTCCGCTGATCGCGCGTGTTCCGGAGGTGACCCGGTGACCACCACCGAACCCGAGCTCGTGGAGTTCGACGACGTCGTCGCCCGCTTCGACCCGGTCCTGGGCATCGAGGTGCACGTCGAGCTGTCGACGAACACCAAGATGTTCTGCGGCTGCCCGACGGAGTTCGGCGCCGAGCCGAACACCCAGGTCTGCCCGGTCTGCCTGGGCCTGCCCGGCGCGCTGCCGGTGGTCAACCGGGCCGCGGTGGAGTCGGCGATCCGGATCGGCCTGGCGCTGAACTGCTCGATCGCGCCGTGGGGCCGGTTCGCCCGGAAGAACTACTTCTACCCGGACATGCCGAAGAACTTCCAGACCTCCCAGTACGACGAGCCGATCGCCGTCGACGGGTTCCTGGACCTGACCCTCGACGACGGCGAGGTCGTCCGGATCGGCATCGAGCGCGCGCACATGGAGGAGGACACCGGCAAGTCGCTGCACGTGGGCGGTGCCGACGGCCGCATCCACGGCGCGGACCACTCGCTGCTCGACTACAACCGCGCCGGCGTCCCGCTGATCGAGATCGTCACGAAGATGATCCCGGACACCGGCGCCCGCGCCCCGGAGGTGGCGCGTGCCTACGTCACCGCGCTGCGCGACCTGATCCAGTCCCTGGGCGTCTCCGACGTCCGGATGGACCAGGGCTCGATGCGTGCCGACGTGAACCTGTCGCTCTCGCCGAAGGGCGGCGCGCTGGGCACCCGCACCGAGACGAAGAACGTCAACTCGCTGCGGTCGGTCGAGCGCGCGGTCCGGCACGAGATGAGCCGCCAGGCCGGCGTGCTGGACGCGGGCGGCGAGATCGTGCAGGAGACCCGGCACTTCGACGAGTCCACCGGCCACACCCGCGCCGGGCGGCGCAAGGAGACCTCGGAGGACTACCGGTACTTCCCGGAGCCCGACCTGGTCCCGATCGCGCCCTCGGCCGAGTGGGTCGAGGAGCTGCGCGGCACCCTGCCCGAGCTGCCTTGGGAGCGCCG
This sequence comes from Pseudonocardia sp. McavD-2-B, assembly GCF_024124365.1. Taxonomy (NCBI): domain Bacteria; kingdom Bacillati; phylum Actinomycetota; class Actinomycetes; order Pseudonocardiales; family Pseudonocardiaceae; genus Pseudonocardia; species Pseudonocardia sp. McavD-2-B. The sequence continues at coordinate 9,027 of NZ_JAMXSG010000032.1, read as the reverse complement.
CAAGCGCATCCAGACCGAGTGGGGCATCTCCGACGAGGAGATCCGCGACCTGGTCAACGGCGGCGCGCTGGAGCTGGTCGAGGCCACCGTCGCGGCGGGTGCACCGTCGCAGGAGGCCCGCTCCTGGTGGGTGTCCTACCTCGCCCAGCAGGCCAACACCCGCTCCGTCGAGCTCGTCGACCTCGCGATCACGCCGGAGCAGGTCGCCCGGGTGGTCGAGCTGGTCGCCACGGGGGAGCTGACCAACAAGCTCGCCCGCCAGGTCGTCGACGGCGTGCTCGACGGCGAGGGCGGCCCGGACGAGGTCGTCGCGGCCCGCGGGCTGAAGGTCGTCTCCGACGAGGGTGCGCTGATCGCCGCCGTCGACGCGGCGCTGGCCGAGCAGCCCGACGTCGCGGAGAAGATCCGCGGCGGCAAGGTCCAGGCCGCCGGGGCGATCGTCGGTGCGGTCATGAAGGCGACGAAGGGCCAGGCCGACGCCAAGCGGGTCCGGGAGCTGATCGTCGAGCGGGTCGGGGCCTGACCTGACCGGGGCCCGCCGGGGCGCGAACCTGCCCCGGATCGGCGACGTCAACCAGGCGGTCGTGCTGGACGCGCTGCGGCGCGCCCGGCACGACCTGTCCCGGGCGGGGCTGTCCACGGCCACCGGGCTGTCCGCACAGTCGATCACCGACATCGTCTGCAGGCCGGTCGAACGCGGCCTGGTCCACGAGCGGGAACCGGTCGGGTCGCAGGGGCCGGCCGGCCGCGTCGTGGACGCAGGATCGGTACCGGGTGGTGTCAGATGGCGCTGGCGCCGCCGCCGGTCGGCGGCTGGATGCGTACGACCCGGTCGTCGGTGGCGCCGGGGGCGCCGCCGTCGCGGTTGACCGTCCCCAGCCACAGCAGGCCGTCCGGGGCGAGGGTGACCGGGCCGATCCGGCCGTAGGTGCCCTCCAGGACCGGCTTCGGGTCGCCGGTGAAGGTGCCCTCGGCGCCCGGGTTGAGCACGAACAGCGCTGTGCCGGTGCTCTGCGCGACGACGACCGCGCCCGGCAGCACCGTGCACCCGGCGACGCCCGGGCGGTCCGGCCAGGTCCAGGCGGGCGCGCCGAGCGTGCCCGGCGTGACGCGGTGCAGGACGTCGCGGCCCGGGGTGCGGTCGGTGACCCAGGTGGTCCGTGCCGCGGGGTCGACGCACACCCCGCCCGGCGCGGTGAGCCCGCGGGCCAGGACCGGCGAGGCACGGTCGGGGTTGCCCGGGGCCGGACGGCCCAGGGTGTCGATCCGCAGCACCGCCCCGGCGAGCGGTCCCGCCCCGGCGGGCGTGGCGACGAGCAGCGAGGAGCCGTCGGCGTCGACGGCCAGCGCCCCGCCCGGCGGCAACCCCTCCAGCACCGGCTTCGGCGCCTCACCGGGTGCGATCCGCCAGACCCGTCCCTCGGAGAGGGCGTAGAGCAGGCGGTCCTCGGCGTAGCCGGGGGACAGGACCAGCCCGGTCAGCCCGCCGGCCGGGTCGACCGGCACGGTCGCGACCGGCTGCGGGGTGGCGTTGCGGCGGACCTCGAGCACCCGCCCGGTCCGCCGCTCGGCGACGAGTGCGCGGTCGCCCTGCGGGAGCACCGCCACCGCCCCGACCGGGCCCAGACATGCGGCGACGACCTGCGGGTCCGGGTCGACGCACGGCTGCGGCGCCGGCGCGGACCCCTGCTGCTGCGGCGACGGCGCCCCGCTCGGCGGCGGTGTCCGCTCCTCCGGCGCCATCTGCGGCGGCCCGCCGAGCTCGCCCTCTCCCTCGGCCTGCGGGCGCCAGTCGCGGGAGCCCGCATCGGGGAAGGTGGCGCAGCCGCCCAGAAGCACGACGAGCGTCGCGACGATCAGCAGCAGCCGGGCGGTCACGAGGAACCAGGCTAGGCCCCGCGAGGTGAGTGCCCGGTGAGTACGGTCGGGCGTCATGAGCAGCCCCGTGACCGTCCTGGTGCCGCACACCGTCGGCGCCGAGATCCTGTCCGGTGTGGACGGACTGGACCCGGTTGTCTACGACCCGGAGAAGCCGCTGCCCGACGAGGCCGCCCACGCCCGCGTGCTGGTCGCGCCGTTCCTGGCGGGCTCCGACGCCGTCGGGATCGTCGAGCGGGTCCCGAACCTGGAGCTGGTGCAGCTGCTCACCGCGGGCGCCGAGACGTGGATCGGGCGGCTGCCGGAGGGCGTCGGCCTCTCCGACGGACGCGGCGCGCACGGCGGCGCCACCGCCGAGTGGGTGGTGTCGGTGCTGCTGGCCGTCTACCGGCACCTGGACCGCTTCGTGCGTGCCCAGGACCGCGGCGAGTGGGACTACCACCAGACCGAGGAGCTGGCCGGCAAGAAGATCCTCATCGTCGGCGCGGGCGATGTCGGGCAGAGGACCCGGGCCCGTCTGGAGCCCTTCGAGGTGGAGACCACGCTGGTCGGGCGCACCGCCCGCGACGGCGTCCACGGCTGGGACGAGCTGCCCGCGCTGCTGCCGCACCACGACGCGACCGTGCTGATCGTCCCGCTCACCGACGAGACCCGCGGCATGGTCGACGCCGGCTTCCTGGCCGCCATGCCTGACGGATCGCTGCTCGTCAACGGCGCCCGCGGGCCGGTCGTGGACACCGACGCGCTGGTCGCGGAGCTGACCTCGGGACGGATCCGGGCCGCCGTCGACGTCACCGACCCCGAGCCGCTCCCCGCGGGCCACCCGCTGTGGTCGGCGCCCGGGCTGCTGCTCACCCCGCACGTCGGAGGCAGCGTGCCGCTGGCGATGCGTCGGGCCTACGGCGTCGCGGCCGAGCAGCTCGCGGCGTTCGCCGCCGGTGACGCGCCGCCGAACCTCGTGACCGGCGCCTACTAGGCGCGCGCCGGTACTGTCGCCGACCATGAGCGGGCCCGCGCAGCAGTACGACTGGGGCAACATCTCCGGCGACGAACCGGCGGAGAAGACCCGCCCGGAGCGCATGCCGGTCCCCGCCCACCTCTCCTCCGACATCGGGCTGCTCGTGCTGCGGCTGGTCGTCGGGGCGTCCTTCGCCGCGGCGGGGGCACGCACGCTGTTCGGCGTCGCGGGCGGGATCGGCCTCGACGCCAGCGCGACCGCGCTCGCCGACGCCGGGTTCACGTCCTTCGCCGGCCCGCTGGCCTGGGTGCTCGCGGTCGGCCAGCTGGTCCTCGGCGTGCTGCTCGTGCTGGGGCTGCTGACGCCCTTCGCCGCGGCGGGTCTGCTCGCGTCGAAGGCCGTGGCCGTGGTGGTGGCGCTGGTGCCGGCCCTGTCGGTGCCGCTGTTCGCCTCGGACGGCGTGAACTCCCTGGAGCTGGACCTGCTGCTCGGTGCCGGGGCCGCGGCGCTGGTGTTCGCCGGGGCCGGGCGGATCGCCCTCGACGCCGGGCGTACCTACCAGCGACGCCCGTTGCCGTGGTCGGTGCTGTCGCTGCTGGTCGCGGTCGCGGTGGCGCTGCTGGTCCTGTTCGTGCTGCGCCGGTGACCCCTGCCGACGACGTCTGGCTGCGCCCGCTCGCCCGGCGCCGCCGTCGCGACCTCGCGGTGCGGGCACGCACGCCGCTGACCGGCGGGTACGCCTCCGGCGGGGCCGAGCGGATCGACCTCGACGACGGCACCGCGGTCGTCCTGAAGCGGACCGGGGCGGTGGAGACGGCCGCGCTGCGTGCGGTCGCGGTGGTGAACGGGCCCGTCCGGCTGCCACGGATGCTCGGCTCCGGCGACGGCTGGGTGCTGCTCGACCACGAGCCCGGCGCGCCGCTGCCGGTCGGGGCCCCGGTACCCGACGACGTGTGGCGCACCCTCGCGCTGGTCCACGCGCACTGGCGGCGCAACCGGCCACGCGGCGTCCCGGTCGTCGACGACGCCTGGTGGGCGCGGCTGTGCGGGCACGCCGCGGAGCGGCTGACGGCGGCCGGGCACGACACCGCGGCCGCGTCCGTCGTGACCTGGGCCGGGGACGACCGCGCCCGCACCGCGCTGCGCGCCCTGCCCCGCACCCTGTGCCACGGCGACGCCCACCGCGGCAACGTCGTCGCCGGTCCGGCCGGTGCGGTACTGCTGGACTGGGGCAACGCCCGCGTCGCGGTGGGGTCACTCGACGTCGTGGTGCTGGCCGCGCCTCCGGCAGGGGGCCCGGCCGACGCGCCGTCGGCGCCGGTGCCCGCGGTCTACCGGGAGACCCTGCACAGCGCGCTCGGCGCGCCGGACCCGCCCGCCATGGTCGCGGTGGAGACGGCGTGGGCGCGGGCGGCGGCGCACGTGCAGTACCTGCCGTTCGCCGCCGACCACCAGGACCCCGACCGGGTCACCTCGATGGTCCGGGTGGCCGCCGCGGCCCTCGACGAACTGGGCGCCCTGCTCGCCGAGGCCCGCCGCGGCTGATCCCGGCGAGGACCGGAGCGTCAGCCCCGGGGCTTCGCCGTGCGACGCAGCCGGGTGTTGACGAACTCGCCCATGCCCCAGCGGCCCAGCTCGCGACCGAAGCCGGAGCGCTTCACCCCGCCGAAGGGCAGTCCGGGCAGCGTCGTGCCGTGCTCGTTGACGTAGGCCATGCCCACCTCGAGCCGGTCGGCGATCTCCTGCGCGCGCTCGATGTCACCGCTCCACACCGACCCGCTGAGCCCGTAGCTCACGTCGTTGGCCAGTGTGACCGCCTCGTCGACCGAGTCGACGCCGTACACCACGGCCACCGGCCCGAAGATCTCCTCGGAGTAGGCGTCCATGTCCTTCGTGACGCCGGTCAGTACGGCCGGGCGGAGGAACGCGCCGTCGCCGTCGGGTACCTCGCCGCCGGTGTGCAGGGTGGCGCCCTGCTCGACGGCGCGGCGCACCTGTTCGGCGACGCCGTCGCGCGCCGCGACCGAGGACAGCGGGCCGAGCCGGGTGCCGGAGTCGGTCGGGTCGCCGTGCTCGGTGGCCTCGAACGTCGAGACCAGCACCGACACGAACTCCTCGACCTTGTCGGTCGGCACGATCATCCGCTTCGGGGAGTTGCAGGCCTGACCGCCGTTCATCAGGCGCGCCCGGGCGGCGACCTTAGCGGTGCGGGCGACGTCGGCGTCGTCGAGGACGATGAACGCGTCCGACCCGCCCAGCTCCAGGACGGCCTTCTTCAGGTTGCGCCCCGCCGTCTCGGCGACCGAGGCCCCGGCCCGCTCGCTGCCGGTCAGCGAGATCCCCTGGATCCGCGGGTCGGCGATCATGTCGGCGATCTGCTCGTTGGTCGCGTAGACGTTGACGTACACGTCGTCGGGGACACCCGCGGTGTGGAAGATCTCGTCCATCACCTCGGCCGAGGCGGCACAGATCGGGGCGTGCTTGAGGACGATCGTGTTCCCGACGACCAGGTTCGGCGCGACGAACCGCGCCACCTGGTAGTACGGGAAGTTCCACGGCATGACCCCGACCAGCGGTCCGATCGGCTCGGTCTGCACCACCGACTCCTGCGCGCCCTGCGGGTCCAGGGTCTCCCGGGTCAGCAGGTCCGGGCCGTGCTCGGCGTACCAGCGGTAGATCGACGCGGCCAGTGCGACCTCGCCCGCGGCCTCCTTGACGGGCTTGCCCATCTCGGTCGCGATCAACGCGGCCAGCTCGTCGCTGCGGGCCTCGTAGGCCTCGGCCACCCGGACCAGGATCTGTGCCCGGTCGGCGGCCGGGGTCGCGCGCCACCCGGGGTAGGCGTCGGTGACGCGGCCCAGGACGTCGGAGACCGCCGCGTCGTCGAGCTCGGGGAACGTCCTCTCGGTCTTCCCGGTGGCGGGGTTCGTGGTCACGTAGGCGGTCATGGTGTCCTTCCGTCGCGGGGTGGCGCGGGTCGCGCTCCTGCCCGACGGATGTCCGTCGCGGGGGGACCGGCAAACATCGGGTCCGCCTCGTCACTCCACGCCGGCCGCGGGGAACCGCCGCGCCGCGGCCGCCGCCTCCGGCTGAGACGGCGGCCGGGAGCCCTGCTCAGCGGCCGACGTTGCGCTGCAGGTGCGCCGGGTAGCGCTCCCCGGCCACCGCGGACGCCGGTGCGGCCGCCTCGATCTCGGCCAACTCGTCCGCCGACAGCTCCAGCGCGGCGGCCTCGACGTTCTGCTCCAGGTAGGTCCGCCGCTTGGTCCCCGGGATCGGTACGACGTGCTCCCCGCGGCTCTGCACCCAGGCCAGCGCGAGCTGCCCGGCGGTGACCCCGCGGCGCTGCGCGATGGCGGTCAGCGCCTCGACGATGGCCAGGTTCGCGGCCATGTTCTCGTCGGAGAAGCGGGGCAGGCCGCGGCGCATGTCGCCCTCGCCGAGCTGCCCGGTCGAGGTGATCGCGCCGGTCAGGAAGCCGCGCCCGAGCGGGGAGAACGGCACGACGCCGACGCCCAGCTCGGCGCACGTCGGAGCGACCGACTCCTCGATGTCGCGTGTCCACAGCGACCACTCCGACTGCACCGCGGCGGGCGGGTGCACGGCGTGGGCGCGGCGGACGGTGTCCGCGCCGCACTCGGAGAGCCCGTAGTGGCGGATCTTCCCCTCCTCGATCAGCCCGGCGAGCGCGCCGACGGTCTCCTCGATCGGCGTGTCCGGGTCGACGCGGTGCTGGTAGTAGAGGTCGATGTGGTCGACGCCCAGGCGCTGCAGCGACTCCTCGGCGCACCGCCGCACGTAGGCCGGGTCGCCCTGTGCGCTTTGGTTGCCCTGCGCGTCGCGCACGATGCCGAACTTCGTCGCCAGGACCACGCGGTCGCGGCGGTCGGCGATCGCGGCGCCCACGAGCTCCTCGTTGGCGCCGTCGCCGTAGACGTTCGCGGTGTCGAGCAGGGTGACGCCCAGGTCGAGGGCGCGGTGGATGGTCGCGATCGACTCGGCGCGGTCGGAGGTGTCGCCGTAGGCCTGGCTCATGCCCATACAGCCCAGGCCCTGGGCGGAGACGGTGAGATCGCCGAGTCGACGGGTTCCGAGGCCGGTTCCGGTAGCCATGACAACCAACCTAGACGCGAACGGCCCCGGTCCGCAGGAGGGCGGACCGGGGCCGTCGTGCGTGCCGGGGTCAGGGGATGCGGCGGACCGCCCCGGTGTCGGCGCTGGTCGCCAGGTGGGCGTAGGCGCGCAGCGCCTTCGACACGACGCGCTGCCGGTCGACCGGCTGCCACGGCCGCTCCGAGGACTCCATCTTGGCGCGCCGGTCGGCGAGCGTCTCGGCGTCGACGAGCAGCTCCAGCGACCGGGCGCGGACGTCGAGCCGGATCCGGTCGCCGTTCTCCACCAGGCCGATCGTGCCGCCGGCGGCCGCCTCGGGGGAGATGTGGCCGACCGAGATGCCCGACGAGCCGCCGGAGAAGCGGCCGTCGGTGATCAGGGCGCAGACCTTGCCCAGCCCGGCGCCCTTGAGGAACGCCGTCGGGTGCAGCATCTCCTGCATGCCCGGCCCGCCCGAGGGGCCCTCGTAACGGATGACCAGTACGTCGCCGGGCTTGATCTCCTTCTTCAGGATCGCCGAGACGGCGTCCTCCTGGCTCTCCAGCACGACGGCCGGGCCCTCGAACTCCCAGATGTCCTCCGGGATGCCCGCGGTCTTGATCACGGCGCCGTCGATCGACAGGTTGCCGCGCAGCACGGCCAGGCCGCCGTCGGCGGAGTAGGCGTGCTCCAGGTCGCGGATGCAGCCGCCCGCGGCGTCGGTGTCCAGGCTCGACCAGCGGTTCTCCGTCGAGAACGCCTGCGTGGTCCGGACCCCGCCCGGCGCGGCGTGGTAGAGCTCGACCGCGGTCTCCGACGGGGCCGACGACCGGATGTCCCACTCGGTGAGCCACTGCTCCAGCGACGGCGAGTGCACCGTGTGCACCCCGGTGTTGAGCAGCCCGGCCCGCCACAGCTCGCCCAGCAGCGCGGGGATGCCACCGGCCCGGTGGACGTCCTCCATGTGGTAGTCCGAGTTCGGCGCGACCTTGCTCAGGCACGGCACCCGGCGGGAGACCGCGTCGATCGCGGCGAGGTCGAAGTCGATCTCGCCCTCCTGCGCGGCGGCCAGGATGTGCAGCACCGTGTTCGTGGAACCGCCCATCGCGACGTCGAGCGCCATCGCGTTCTCGAACGCCTCGCGGGTGGCGATGTTGCGGGGCAGCGCGGACGCGTCGTCGTCGCGGTACCAGCGGGTGGCCAGGTCCATCACGGTGCGCCCGGCGTTCAGGAACAGCTCGCGGCGCGCGGCGTGCGTGGCCAGGGTGGAGCCGTTGCCCGGCAGGGACAGCCCGAGCGCCTCGGTGAGGCAGTTCATCGAGTTCGCGGTGAACATCCCGGAGCAGGACCCGCAGGTCGGGCAGGCCGAACGCTCGACCTCGGCGAGGCCCGCGTCGTCCACCTCGGACGACGCCGACGCCGAGATCGCGGTGATCAGGTCGGTGGGTGCCTGCGCGACCCCGCCGACGACGACCGCCTTGCCGGCCTCCATCGGCCCGCCGGAGACGAACACGGTCGGGATGTTCAGCCGCATCGCGGCGTTCAGCATGCCCGGCGTGATCTTGTCGCAGTTGGAGATGCACACCAGGGCGTCGGCCGCGTGGCCGTTGACCATGTACTCCACCGCGTCGGCGATGATCTCGCGGCTGGGCAGCGAGTAGAGCATCCCGCCGTGGCCCATCGCGATGCCGTCGTCGACGGCGATCGTGTTGAACTCCTTGGCGACCCCGCCCGCCTCCTTGATCGCGCCCGCGACGAGGTCACCCATGTCCTTGAGGTGCACGTGGCCGGGCACGAACTGGGTGTAGGAGTTGGCGATCGCGACGATCGGCTTGCCGAAGTCGTCGTCGCCCATGCCGGTCGCGCGCCAGAGCGAACGCGCTCCGGCGGCGTTGCGACCGTGGGTGGTGACGCGGGAACGCAGGGCGGGCATCGGTCTTCTCCAGCCAGGTCTTCCGTGGTGGTTCCTGAGGGACCCCGGTGGGCGCGTCGCGGAGCGTGGGCACGAGCCGCCCGGGGGTGCGGCGCGACGGCGGCGGGGCGGGTCGCGTCCCGCCGGCCGGCGGGCCGATCGCCCGCAACCGTACGCCCCGCGACGG
>NZ_JAMXSG010000329.1:0-5557 GCF_024124365.1 Pseudonocardia sp. McavD-2-B | reverse complement strand
GCCGGTGACCGTCCGTACCGCGCCGCTGGGGGCGTCCGTGTCCCCGCCGCGCTCCGACGACGAGCTGGCCCGGTTGACCGCCCCCCGGGTCCCCGCCGACTGGACCGACCTCGACCGGCGCGCCGTCGACACCGCACGCGTGCTGGCGGCCGACGCGGTCGAACGGTGCGGGAGCGGCCATCCCGGGACCGCGATGAGCCTCGCGCCGGTCGCCCATGCGCTGTTCCAGCGGGTCCTGCGGCACGACCCCACCGATCCGGACTGGCTCGGCCGGGACCGGTTCGTACTCTCCGCCGGTCATTCCAGCCTCACCCTCTACATCCAGCTCTACCTGTGCGGGTACGGCCTGGAGCTGGACGACCTGAGGTCCCTGCGGACATGGGGCTCGCGGACGCCGGGCCACCCGGAGCACGGCCACACGGCCGGTGTCGAGACGACCACCGGCCCGCTCGGGCAGGGCCTGGCCAACGCGGTCGGGATGGCGATGGCCGCCCGGCGTGAACGCGGCCTCCTCGACCCGGACGCCGAACCCGGCACCAGCGTGTTCGACCACCGGATCTACGTGATCGCCTCCGACGGCGACATCCAGGAGGGGGTGACCTCCGAGGCGTCGTCGCTGGCGGGGACCCAGCAGCTCGGAAACCTCACGGTGATCTACGACAGCAACGAGATCTCCATCGAGGACGACACCCGTATCGCGCTGTCCGAGGACACCGCGGCACGGTACGAGGCCTACGGGTGGCAGGTCCTGACCGTCGACGGCGGCGAGGACGTCGCGGCGTTCCTCGACGCCGTCGAGCACAGCAGGGCCGACAGCACCCGCCCGACGCTGATCGTGCTGCGCACGGTGATCGGCTATCCGGCCCCCGGGCTGATGAACACCGGCGCCGTCCACGGCGCCGCACTGGGCGGTGCGGAGCTCGCCGCGGTCAAGCGCAGCGTCGGTGCCGACCCGGAGCTCAGCTTCCAGGTCGACGACGACGTGCTGCGACACACGCGGGAGGCGGCCGACCGCGGCCGTACCGCCCGCGCCGCGTGGCAGGTCGAGGCGGACGCGTGGGCCCGGACGAACCCGGAACGTGCGGCGCTGCTGGACCGGCTCCGGCGACGCGAGCTGCCCCCCGGCTGGGCGGACGCCCTGCCGGTCTGGGAGCCCGGTGATGCCGGTGTCGCCACCCGCAAGGCATCGGGGACGGTGCTGGCGGCGCTCGGCGACAGGCTGCCCGAGCTGTGGGGTGGTTCGGCGGACCTGGCGGGGAGCAACAACACGACGATCGCCGGCGCGGACTCCTTCGGCCCGGCCGGGATCTCGACGTCGAGCTGGAGCGCCCAGCCCCACGGACGGACGCTGCACTTCGGTGTCCGCGAGCACGCCATGGGGTCGATCCTCAACGGGATCGCGCTGCACGGGGGCACCCGGCCCTACGGCGGGACCTTCCTCGTCTTCAGCGACTACATGCGGCCCGCCGTGCGCCTGGCCGCGTTGATGGAGCTGCCCGTCGTCTTCGTGTGGACGCACGACTCCATCGGGCTCGGCGAGGACGGGCCGACCCACCAGCCCGTCGAGCAGCTGGCCTCGCTGCGCGCCGTCCCCGGCCTGTCCGTGGTGCGCCCCGCCGATGCGAACGAGACCGCGTACGCCTGGCGGACGGTGCTCGAGAACGCGGGCCCGGCCGGCCTGGCCCTGACCCGCCAGGCCGTGCCGACCCTGGAGGGCACCTCGCGGGAGGGCGTCGCACGGGGCGGGTACGTGCTCGCGGAGGCCTCGTCGGGACGTCCGGACGTCGTGCTCGTGGGCACCGGGTCGGAGGTCCAGCTCGCCCTCGGGGCGCGGCGGATGCTCGAGTCGGAGGGCGTCGCCACCCGGGTGGTCTCCATGCCCTGCCTGGAGTGGTTCGACGGTCAGGACGAGGACTACCGGAACCGGGTACTGCCCCCGTCGGTCCGGGCGAGGGTCGTCGTGGAGGCCGGTGTGGCGCAGCCCTGGCACCGCATCGCGGGGGACGCCGGCGAGATCGTCTCGCTGGAGCACTTCGGGGCGTCGGCCGACGTCGCGACGCTGTTCGAGAAGTTCGGCATCACCGCCGCGGCCGTGGCCGAGGCCGCCCGGCGCAGCCTGGCATCGGTCGGCCGGGCATGACCGGGACGACGACGAGAGGGAGAACGCGATGACCCGCCAGATGACCCACGACCTGACCCCGGGCGAGTTCTCGGTCGCCACCCGCGCCGTCGTCGACGAGGTGCAGCGGGTCAGCGCCAGGATCGAGCCCGAGGCATGGACCCGTGCGGGCGCCCTGCTGCTGCGCGCCCGCACGGTCTTCACCGTGGGGACCGGGCGCAGCGGTCTGGCGCTGAACATGGCCGCGATGCGCTTCATGCACCTCGGGCTGCCGACCCACGTCGTCGGGGAGGTCACCGCTCCGGCGATCGGAGCGGGCGACGTCCTGGTGGCGGCGTCGGGCTCGGGCACGACGGGACGTGTGGTCCGGGCGGCCGAGACGGCCCGGGCCCAGGACGCCGACGTGATCGCACTGACCACGGCGGCCGGCTCGCCGCTGGCCGAGATCGCGACCGAGACCCTGGTGGTGCCGGCCGCCGACAAGCAGGACTTCGACGGCAGCGCCTCCGTCCAGTACGCGGGCAGCCTCTTCGAGCAGTCGGTGCTGCTGATCAGTGACGCGCTGTTCCACACGCTCTGGAAGTCCGGGGACAGCCAGGCCCGCGACCTCTGGCGGCTGCACGCCAACCTCGAGTGAGTCCGACCGCCGTGCCCGCCCGACCGACCCGAGGAGCCCGACATGTCGGCACCCGACATCAGCACACTGGAGGCGGTGGCCCTGGAGGCGACCCGCAGCGCCGCGGTGGCCGCCTACCCGTGGGCCGGCCGTGACGATCAGGATGCGGCCGACGCAGCGGCCACCGAGGCGATGCGCACAGCGCTGGCCCGCGCACCGGGGCGGGGGACGGTGGTCATCGGGGAGGGGGAGAAGGACGACGCCCCCATGCTGTTCAACGGCGAGATCGTCGGGACCGGTGACGGGCCCGACTTCGACATCGCCGTCGACCCCCTGGAGGGCACGTCGTTCTGTGCCCGGGACCTGCCCGGGGCGCTGGCGACGATCGCGTTCGGCCGGACGGGATCGTTCTGGTCGCCCGGCCCCGGCTTCTACATGGACAAGATCGTCGTTCCGCCTGCCGCGCGCGACGTCGTCGATCTGGACGACCCGCCCGAGCGCACCGTCGCCAAGGTGGCGGAGGCCGTGGGCAAGAAGGTCGGCGACCTGCGTGTGATGATCATGGACAAGCCACGCCACGCGGAGCTGATCGCCCGGGTGCTGCGGGCCGGTGCGGCGGTGCAGACCCCGGCCGGGGGCGACGTCGGCGGGAGCCTGGCGGTACTGACGCCGACCCTCGACGTCGATCTCCTGCTCGGCGTGGGGGGCACCCCGGAGGGTGTGCTGACGGCAGCCGCCGTCCGCGCGCTCGGCGGCGGGATGCTGGGCCGGCTCGCACCGCAGCGCGAGGCGGAGGCGGTGGCCCTGCGCGCCGCGGGCCGGTCGACCGACCGCATCCTGCGCTGTGAGGAGCTGGTGGCGGACACGGCCTTCTTCGCCGCCTCCGGGGTGAACGGGGGCCCGTTGCTCGGCAGGCCCCGCAGCAGCGGCGGCACCACCGTCGTCGAGTCCCTGCTGATCACCGACGGGCAGATCCGCCATGTCACCCACACGACCTTCGACCGGGCCACCGGGACGAGGAGGGACCAGCCGTGACCTTGCACCGGGACGACCTCCGGGTCCGCGAACTGGGTGAGTGCCGGTACGACTCGCCGATGGCGGGCCTGCTCACCGCCAAACAGACCTCACCGCACTACGTGGCCGAGGGTGACCGGGTCCTCCTCGAGGACACCGTCTCGATGCTGGCCGAGCACGACCGGCCCTCCGTCGAGGCCGCGAGCTTCGAGGCGGCAGGTCCGCGTCGGCGGATCTACTTCCGGCCCGAGGAGGTCACCGCCGGGATCGTCACCTGCGGAGGGCTCTGCCCCGGCCTGAACAACGTCATCCGCGGCCTGGTGCAGGAGCTGACCGTGCACTACGGGGTCGAGCGCATCCTCGGCTTCCGCAACGGTCTGGAGGGACTGACGGCGGCCCGTGTCGACGACACGGTCGAGCTGACCCTCGACGACGTCCGCGACATCCAGAACTCCGGGGGCACGATCCTGGGCAGCTCGCGCGGCGGCCACGACCCGGACGAGATGGTCGACAGCCTCGTGTCCCGCGGTGTCGACATGCTGTTCGTGGTCGGGGGCGACGGGGGGATGCGCGCGGCCACCTGCATCAGCACGGCGATCCGGGCACGGGGCCTCGACATCGCCGTCATCGGCGTCCCCAAGACGATCGACAACGACCTGCCCTTCACCGACCAGTCGTTCGGGTTCCAGAGCGCGTTCGCCCGGGCCACGGAGTTCATCACCGCGGTCGCGGTCGAGGCCGCCGCGAGCCGCGACGGTGTCGGCATCGTCAAGCTCATGGGCCGCCACTCGGGGTTCATCGCGAGCTACGCGGCGCTGGCCTCGAGTCTGGCCGACATCGTGCTGATCCCCGAGGTGCCGTTCGCCCTGGACGGTGACGACGGCCTCCTCGCGCACGTCGAGAGGCACGTGCGGACCGCGGGACACGTCGTGATCGTCCTCGCCGAGGGGGCGGGTCAGGACCTGCTGGCGGAGCACCCGGCGGCCGGGTCGGCGACCGACGCCTCGGGGAACGTCCGGCTGGGCGACGTCGCCGAGCTCCTGCGGGAGCGCGTCGGCACGCACCTCACCGACGCGGGCCTCGCCCCCACGATCCGCTACATCGACCCCAGCTACGCGATCCGCAGCGTGGCCGCGAACGCCTACGACAGCGTCTACTGCCTGCGCCTGGCGCACGCCGCGGTGCACGCGGCCATGGCGGGACGCACCGAGGCCGCGGTCGCGCGCTGGCGTCGCCGGTTCGTCCACGTCCCGCTGACCCTGATGACCAGCCGTCGCAACCAGGTCGACCCGAACGGCGACATGTGGCTGTCGGTGCTGGAGGCGACCTGCCAGCCCGCCGGGTTCGGCGCGGCCGGCGCACACCCCCTCCACGCGGGGTTCTGCTGAGCCTGCCCGCCGCTGCGGGTACGGACCCGCCCGCGCAGGGGGAGGACATCGTACGACGGCGGCCCGGGACAGGTACCTGTCCCGGGCCGCCGTCGTCGCATCGGCCCACGGGCCGTCCGGGCTCAGGGGCGCCGTGGCCAGAGGCTCGAGAACTCCGGATTGTCGTCGTCGAGGATGCGGAACGCGAGACCGATGGCCTCGTTCGGGTCGATCTGATCGACACCGGAGTCGCCCCGGGCGAGCCGCTCGAAGAGGTCCGCCAGCTCGTCCGCCTCGGCGGGGGACAGCCGCGGGTCACGGGTGCAGCGGACGTAGCGCATCCGCACCACCCGTGCGGTCTGCAGCATCAGGTCGCCGTAGGCGTTCACCGGTGTCTCCGGACTCGTTCGTCGTATCTCCACGGGCGCTCCACTCACGAGA
>NZ_JAMXSG010000328.1:0-5559 GCF_024124365.1 Pseudonocardia sp. McavD-2-B | reverse complement strand
CAGCGGCCCCGTCGGCGTCGGCGGCCGGATCGCCGCCCTGACCGGCCGCGGCTCCGCCACGGCCGCGGCGGGCGACGAGAAGCCCAAGACGGCGTTCTGGAAGGAGATCCTGCTCCTGGCCGGGGTCGCCATCCTGCTGACGGTCCTCATCCAGACCTTCCTCGCGAAGGTCTACGTCATCCCGTCGGGCTCGATGGAGACGACGCTGCACGGCTGCACCGGCTGCAACAACGACCGCGTGCTCGTCGACAAGGTCACCTACAACTTCACCGACATCACCCCGGGCGACATCGTCGTGTTCCGCGGCACCGACGGCTGGGCCAGCGAGACCTACAGCGGCGAGGGCAGCGAGAACCCGCTGCTCAAGGGTCTGCAGTCGCTCGGCTCGCTGGTCGGCATCGCCCCGCCCGACGAAAAGGACTTCGTCAAGCGGGTGATCGCCGTCGGCGGCCAGACCGTCTCCTGCTGCGACGCGCTGAACCAGGTCGTCGTCGACGGGCAGCCGCTGGAGGAGCCCTACATCTACTACCTGCCCGAGGCGGGCCCGGCCCGGCAGATCCCGTTCGGCCCGATCACGGTCCCCGAGGGCCAGTACTGGATGATGGGCGACTCGCGGAACAACTCCGCGGACTCCCGGGCGGCCGGGCACGGCCCCATCCCCGAGGCCAACATCATCGGCAAGGTCCGGCTGATCGTGCTGCCCTTCGACCGGTTCGGCTGGGTCAGCGCGGTCGACCCGCAGACCACCGCCGAGGCGGCCGGGCTCCCGGGGCTGCCCGGCGGGGTGCCGCTGGCGCTGGGCATCCTGGGGACCCTGCCGCTCGCGGCCGGCCGGCGACGGGCTCTGCTCGCCCGTGCCGAGGCCGAGCGTTTCCTGCCCGCGACGCGCCCCCCGCACGGGTGGCGCCGGAGAGCCTGACCGGGAGCACCGTGCCGGTTCCGCCCAGCCGCGCCCGTCCCACCGGACGGCCGCGTGCCCGCCGACGTCCCGTACGGGTCCTGCCCGACGGGCTGCGTCCGCCGCGCGCCGTCGTCCGCGACGGCGGCACCTGGACCCTGCAGACGGTCCTGCAGCGCCACGGGCTCGGCCCGGTCGCCGGCGTCGACGAGGCCGGTCGCGGTGCGAGTGCCGGACCGCTGGTCGTCGCCGCGGCGGTGCTGCGGCCCGCGGACGCGAAGGCCCTCGACGGGTTGACCGACTCCAAGCTGCTGACCCCGGCCGCCCGCGACCACTGGTACGACCGCATCCGCGCCCGGGCGCTGGACCACGCCGTCGTCGTGATCCCGGCGGCCGAGGTCGACCGCCGCGGGGTGCACGTGGCCAACATCGAGGGCATGCGCCGCGCGGTGGCCGCGCTGGGCGCGGTCCGGCCCGGCTACGTCCTGACCGACGGCTTCCCGGTCCGCGGCTTCGGCCGCCCCGCCCTCGCCGTGCCGAAGGGGGACCGGGTGGCGTCCTGCGTCGCGGCGGCGTCCGTGCTGGCCAAGGTCACCCGGGACCGCATCATGACCGCGCTCGACGCCGAGCACGACCGCTACGGCTTCGCCGTGCACAAGGGCTACAGCACCCCGGACCACGAGGCCGCGCTGCGCGCACACGGGCCCTGTCCGGAGCACCGGTTCTCCTTCGCGAACGTCGCCGCGGTGGCCGGGCGCGAGGTCCCGGCGGGGCTGGTCCACAATGGGGCACTCCCCGAGCAGGAACCCGACCCCGGAGACCCGGAGGACACGGTCGGGGCGTGGGAGCCGTTGGAGATCGTCACAGGAGGAGCGGGCCGGTGAGCGCCGAGGATCTCGAGAAGTACGAGACCGAGATGGAGCTCACGCTCTACAAGGAGTACCGCGACATCGTCGCCCAGTTCTCCTACGTCGTGGAGACGGAGCGTCGGTTCTACCTGGCCAACTCCGTCGACGTCGCCCCACGCAACGCCGACGGCGAGGTCTACTTCGAGGTCCGCATGTCCGACGCGTGGGTGTGGGACATGTACCGCCCGGCGCGGTTCGTCAAGAACGTGCGGGTGGTGACGTTCAAGGACGTCAACATCGAGGAGCTCGACACCCCTGACCTGCGACTCCCCGACGACGACCAGTTCCCGGGCTGAGCGCGTAGCAGACCCCACCGACGGATCCGCCGCTCCGGCGGCGCGGCCGTCGGTGCCCATCCCCAACCGGCGGATCCGTCCACAGCCGGCCGATCCACCCCCGCGGGCGGCCCACCCGGCCCGATCGTGGACCCATGGCAGCGAAGGACGAGCTCGGCCGTCGCGGTGAGGACACCGCCGCCGAGTACCTCGAGCGGGCACACGGGATGGTCGTGCTCAGCCGCAACTGGCGGTGCACGCACGGCGAGATCGACATCGTCGCGGTCGACCCGCAGCAACGGCTGGTGTTCTGCGAGGTCAAGACCCGTTCCGGGCTCCGGTACGGCGAGCCCGCCGAGGCGGTGACCCGCCGCAAGACACGCCGGATCCGGCTGCTGGCGAAGGCGTTCATGGCCGCCCACCGGGTGAGCTGGGTCGAGATCAGGTTCGACGTCGTGGCGGTCCTGATCCGGCCCGGCCGGCCGGTCACGCTCACCCACTACCCGGCGGCGTTCTGATGCGGCCCCCGGCACGGATCTGGTCGGTGGCGCTGCACGGCGTCGACGGCGTCCCCGTCGAGATCGAGGCGGTCATCGGCGGCGGGATGCCCGGGGTGCACCTCGTGGGCCTGCCCGACGCCGCCCTCAACGAGTCCAAGGACCGGGTCCGGTCCGCGATCGTGCACTCCGGCCGCACCTGGCCCAACGAGCGGATCGTGCTCGCCCTCTCCCCGGCGACCCTGCGCAAGACCGGCAGCCGGTTCGACCTCGCACTGGCCCTGGGTGTCCTCGTCGCCGCGGATGCGGTGCCACCCGACCGGCTGCGCGGCACCGCGCTGCTCGGCGAGCTCGCCCTCGACGGCAGGCTGCGACCGGTGCTCGGCGTGCTGCCCTGTCTGCTCGCCGCGCGCGACGCCGGGATGGTCCGCGCCGTCGTGCCCCGTGCCGCGCTCGCCGAGGCCGCGCTGGTCGACGGGATAGAGGCGTTCGGTGCCGACAGCCTCGGCGACGTCCTGGACTGGGCGTCGGGCAACCGGCTGCTGCACCGGCACGACGGCGCGCAGGAGGAGGCCCGGGCCGTCGCGGCGCCCGAGCTGGCCGACGTGCTCGGCCAGCACGACGCCCGGCGGGCCCTGGAGATCGCCGCCGCCGGCGGGCACCACCTGCTGATGGTCGGCCCACCCGGCACCGGCAAGACGATGCTGGCCCAGCGCGTGGTGGGGCTGCTGCCCGAGCTCGATCGCGCCGAGGCGCTGCAGCTCGCCGCGATCCGCTCGGTGGCCGGCCGGCTCGGTGACAGCGGGGCACTCAGTACGTGTGCGCCGTTCGTGGCGCCGCACCACTCGGCGTCGACCGCGGCGCTGCTCGGCGGGGGCAGCGGCGTCGCCCGGCCCGGTGCGGTGTCGCTGGCCCACCGCGGGGTGCTCTTCCTCGACGAGTGCCCGCACTGGCCCGCCTCGGTCCTCGACGGGCTGCGCACCCCGCTGGAGGAGGGTGAGGTCCGGCTGTCCCGCGCCGACGGCTCCGTGCGCTACCCGGCCCGGTTCCAGCTCGTCCTCGCGGCGAACCCGTGCCCGTGCGCACCGCCGATCGACCGCGACTGCACCTGCCGCCCCGACGTCCGCCGCCGCTACATGTCCCGGCTGTCCGGCCCGCTGCTCGACCGGGTCGACCTGCGGGTGGCGATGGAGCCGGTGACCGCGTTGCGGGTGACCGAGCAGCGGGGCGAGGACACCGCGACCGTCCGCCGCCGGGTGCTCGACGCCCGCGCCGCCGCCGTCGCGCGCTGGTCGGAGCACGGGTGGCGGTGCAACGCCGAGGTACCCGGCCCCGCCCTGCGGACCCGCTTCCCACTGCCCGCCCGGGTGATCGCACCGCTGGAGGCCCGGCTGCGGGCCGGGGATCTCAGCGCCCGCGGCGCGGACCGCGCGCTGCGGGTCGCGTGGACGCTCAGCGACCTCGCCGGGTCCGAACGGCCCGACCGAGGCCTGGTCGACGCGGCGCTGTACTTCCGCGAGCGGGGTGCCGCGTGAGCGCCCCGGTCCCGGCCGTCCGCCCGGGTACCGACGCCGGCACGGTGCCCGAGGAGGTCCTGCGCGCCCGCGCCTACCTGCTGCGCTGCGTCGAACCCCCGAACCGGCACCTCGTCGCCCTGGTCGACCGGTACGGACCGGTCGAGGCGGCCGACCGGCTGCGTCGCGGAGCCGTCCCCGACGAGCTGCTGCGCGCCGCGGAGGCCCGCCGGGGCACCGACCGCTCCGGCGCCGACCTGGAGACGGCCGCGGCCGCCGGGGCCCGGCTGCTCGTGCCGGAGGACCCGGGCTGGCCGTCGTGGCCGTTCCGGTCGTTCGCCGAGGCCCCGCGAGCCGACCTCGCGCCCCCGATCGCGCTGTGGGCCCGCGGGCCGGGGGAGATCGCGACACTCGCCGACCGGTCGGTCACCGTCGTCGGGTCGCGTGCCGCGACCCCGTACGGGCTGAAGGTGGCCGCGGACTTCTCCGCGACGCTGGCCCGGCGCGGCGTCGCGGTCCTCTCCGGCGCCGCGTTCGGGATCGACGCGGCCGCGCACCGCGGAGCGCTCGCCGTCGGCGGCGCGACGGTCGCGGTGCTGGCCTGCGGCCCGGACCGCGTCTATCCGGCCGCGCACACCGGTCTCCTGGAGCGGATCGCCGCGACCGGTCTGGTGCTCACCGAGTACCCGCCCGGCACGATCCCCGGGCGGCTGCGGTTCCTCGTCCGCAACCGGCTGCTGGCCGCACTCGGTGTCGGGACCCTCGTCGTCGAGGCCGGGGCACGCAGCGGGACGAAGCGCACCGCCGCCGACGCGACCGCGCTCGGGCGCCCGCTGATGGCGGTGCCGGGCCCGGTGACCTCGGGGATGTCGGTCGGCTGCCACGAGCTGGTCCGCTCCCACCAGGCGGGCCTCGTCGGGCGGCCCGAGGATGTCCTGGAGGTCGTCGGCCGGCTGGGTGTGGACCTCGCCCTGCCGCCGCAGGGGGAGTCCCGCCCGACCGACGGGCTCGACCCGCGGGTGCTGGCGGTCCATGACGCGCTGCCCGCCCGGGCCGCGTGGCCGCCGGGACGGATCGGGGAGGCCGCGGGCGTCGGACCCGACGAGCTGCGCGCGGCGCTGACCGAGCTGGAGGACCGTGGGCTCGCCGAGTACCACCAGGGGCTGTGGCAGCGTCCGGCACGCCGGGCGGGTCCTTGACCGGGGCCCCGTGGCGGCGGACCGTCCGGACATGGCGCGCACAGAGTCCTCCGGTCCCGCGACCACCGGACCGGTCCCCGGTGCGGTCGACGGACCGGCCGTGGGCCCGGCGGGCGCCCCTGCCGCGGGCGCCGGGTCCGCAGGGAGCGCCGGGTCCGCAGGGGGTGGCGCTGCCGCCGCGGGTGACGGGCTCGCGCCGGACGTCGCCTCCGCGCTCGAGGAGTTCACCGGGCACCTGCGCCACGAGCGGAACCGTTCACCGCACACC
>NZ_JAMXSG010000327.1:0-5646 GCF_024124365.1 Pseudonocardia sp. McavD-2-B | reverse complement strand
CAACCCGCGGCGGTGCCGGTGCCGGTGCCGAGGCCGCGCCGGTCGGTGCGGGCACCCGCGCCATCACGGTCGGCACGTCCGGGGAGCCGGGGAAGATCGGGTCGTCCGGGTCGGCGAGCAGCGGGCGCAGCCGGGCCCGGACCTCGTCGAGCGGCATCCGGCCCGACGGCTCCTTGACCATCAGCCCGGCGATGACCTCGGCGAGCGGGCCGGTGACCGTCGGCGCGGGGACGGGACCGTCGACGACCTCGGTGATGGTGCGGACCGGGTCACCGTCGACGTCGTAGGGCGGGCGGCCCTCGACGGCGGCCCAGAGCGTCGCGCCGAGGCCCCACAGGTCCGCGGCCGGCGTGACCGGCTGGCCCGCGGCGACCTCGGGCGCGATGTAGGCGGGGGAGCCGAGCACGAGGCCCGCGGAGGTCATCGGCGCGTCGGACTCGTTGCGGGCGATGCCGAAGTCGGTGAGCTTGATCCGGCCGTCGTCGGAGATCAGGACGTTGCCGGGCTTCACGTCGCGGTGGGTGATCCCGGCCCGGTGGGCGGCCCGCAGCGCCGCCGCGGTGCCGTGCCCGACGACGCCGGCCTGCGCGGCGTCGAGCCTGCCCAGCTCGGTGATCGCCGCGGCCAGGTTCTTCGACGGCACCAGCTCCATGACCACCAGCGGCTCGTCGCCGCCGGAGTCGAGCACGTCGAAGACGGTCACGACGTTGGGGTGCGACAACCCGGCCAGTGCCCGGGCCTCCCGCATGATGCGTTCCCGCAGCTCCAGCTTCTCCCCGGCCGGGATGCCGTCGGGGATCTTCAGCTCCTTGAGCGCGACGCGGCGGTGCAGTACCTCGTCGAAACCCGACCAGACGGTGCCCATCGCGCCGCTCCCGAGCGGACCGTCGACGCGGTACCGCCCGGCGAACTGTCGGCGCTGGACCTCGCCCTCGGGAACGGACACGCCGCCGATTGTTCCATCGTGCCCGCGCGGCCCGTCCCCGCACACCGTTCCCGGCCGAGGTCGTCACCGGCGGTGCGCAGTGATGACGGTGCGTCACGAAGCTGGTCGTCCCGGGACGCCGGACGGCCGCCGAGGCGGGCCGGGCGTGCGGACGGTCACGGTCCGGTGGCATTCCGGCCGCGGGCCGGTGTCGTCGTCCCGGGAGTTCCCCGCGGCGGGCGTCCGAACCGCCGGTGAACGGCGAGGACGGCCGTTCGCCGACGGGAGGAGCGGTCGCACGCGGCCGTTCACCTGGAGCGGTGAACCCGCTGGCAGCAGCTCGCCGACCCCTTGCCGCCCCGAGACGGGAACGGACGATTTCGACTGGTACACCGCCGGACGGGTGAGCACCATCATGGGTGGTGGGAGACGACCGAACGCCGTCCGCGTCGACCGCGGGCATGCGGGCCGTTCCCGCCGAGGGCCAGTACGAGGAGGACAAGGTGACTGCGCTGCAGACCCGCACCGAGCTCCCGGAGATCACCGATCCCGCGGTCGACGATCTGGGCTCCGGCACGGGTCCGGCCTGGCTGGAGTCGTGGATGCGGGCGCACAAGGGCGAGATCGTCGGCTGGCGCCGCGCGATCCACGCCCAGCCCGAGCTGGCCCGTCGCGAGCACCTCACGACCGCGCGGGTCTCGGAGACCCTGCTGCGGGCCGGTCTGGAGCCGCGCACGCTGCGCGGCGGCACCGGTGTCGTCTGCGAGGTGGGGCACGGCGAGCCGCTGGTCGCCCTGCGCGCGGACATGGACGCGCTGCCCCTGCAGGAGCAGACCGGTCTCCCGTTCGCCTCCGAGGTGCCCGGCGTCATGCACGCCTGCGGGCACGACGCGCACACCGCGATGCTGCTCGGCGCGGCACTGGCGCTGCAGTCGGCGCCGTCGCTGCCCGGCCGGGTCCGGCTGGTGTTCCAGCCGGCCGAGGAGGTGCAGCCGGGCGGCGCGCTCGACGCCGTCGAGCAGGGCGTGATGGAGGGCGTGCAGCGGATCTTCGCACTGCACTGCGACCCGCGCCTGGAGGTCGGACGGCTCGGCACCCGGGTCGGGCCGATCACCTCGGCCTGCGACCTCATCGAGGTCCGGCTGACCTCCCCGGGCGGGCACACCTCGCGCCCGCACCTGACCGCCGACCTCGTGCAGGCGCTCGGGCTGCTGGCCACCCAGGTGCCGCTGCTGCTGACCCGCCACGTCGACCCGCGCTCGGGCACCGTCCTGACCTGGGGTGCGGTGCACGCCGGGGACGCGGCGAACGCGATCCCGCAGTCCGGCCTGCTGCGCGGCACCCTCCGCACCGCCGACCACGCCACCTGGACCGAGCTCGAGGAGAAGCTGCGGGCGCTCGTCGCGTCCGTGCTGGCCCCGACCGGTGTCGGCTACGTGCTCGACCACGTCCGTGGTGTCCCGCCGGTCGTCAACGACGCGGTGTCCACCGGGATGCTGCGCGACGCCGCGGTGACCGTCGGTGGCGAGGCCGCCGACGCCTCCACCGAGCAGTCCTCGGGCGGCGAGGACTTCGCCTGGTACCTGGAGCACTCCGCGGGCGCCATGGCGCGGCTCGGGGTGTGGCCGGGCACCGGCAAGCAGCGGGACATCCACCAGCCGACCTTCGACCTCGACGAGCGGGCCCTGCCGTTCGGGTCGCGGGTGCTGGTGCAGGCCGCGCTGTCCGCGCTGGCGCAGGCGGCCTCCTGAACCACCGTCTCCCGCGGTGAACGACGACGGCCCGGCCCCCGCGAGGGGAGCCGGGCCGTCGTCGTCAGCCGGTGCGGCCGGTCAGGACTGGTTGCCGGGGGAGGACTTGCGGCTGGGCCTGCTGCGCAGCTCGTTGACGTAGTCGTCCGGGGCGCCCGCGGTCTCCGCGGCGTCGGCGATGACGCCCAGGTAGCGGGCCGACGGGTCCCCGCCCTCGTAGGCGTTCAGCACGTAGATGAACGCGAGGACGCTGCCGTCGAGGGTGGCGACGCGCAGCCGCAGCTTCTTGTGCATGCCCAGCTCGCCGCCCTCCCAGCGGTCGAGCTGGCGTTCGTCGTGCTCGGGGACGTCGTAGAGCACGACGAACACCTGCGAGCCCGGCTCCTCCACCACGGTGGAGAGCGCGCCCTCCCAGGTGTAGTCCTCGCCGCCGAACGTCAGCCGCCAGCCCTGGAGCCACCCGGTCCCGGCCATCGGCGAGTGCGGGGCGCGCTCCTTCATCTGCTCGGGGTCCATGTTCGACCCGTACGCGGCATACAGCGGCACGCGTGCAGGGTAATGGGGAGCCCGGCGGGGCCTCGACCCGCCCGGTCGTAATGATGGGACACGCGTACTGTGAGCCCCGTCGACGCCGGCGGGCGGGACCGCCTGCCGGTCCACCACCACCGACTTCTCCAGGGGGATCTCCCGTGACCCGCATCGTCATCATGGGCGGCGGACCGGCCGGGTACGAGGCCGCACTCGTCGCGGCACAGCACGGCAGCGAGGTGACCGTCGTCGAGCGGGACGGGATGGGCGGCGCCTGCGTCGTCTACGACTGCGTCCCCTCGAAGACCTTCATCTCCTCCGCGGCCGTCCGGGTCGACCTGCACCGTGCCGAGGACCTCGGCGTGCTGGTGGACCGCGGCAACTCCGCGGTCGACCTGCCCGCGGTCAACGAGCGGGTCAGGTCCCTCGCTCTCGCCCAGTCCGCCGACGTGCGGGCCCGGCTGGAGGACGAGGGCGTCCGGATCATCGCCGGCACCGCGCAGTTCGCCGGGCCCGCCGCGGCCCGCGCCGCGCACGAGGTGACCGCCACCCACACCGACGGGACGGTCGAGGAGCTCGTCGCCGACGTCGTCCTCATCGCGACCGGGGCCACCCCGCGGGTGCTGGACTCCGCCCGGCCCGACGGCGACCGGATCCTCGACTGGCGCCAGCTCTACGACCTCGACGAGCTGCCGGAGCACCTGATCGTGATCGGGTCGGGCGTGACGGGCGCGGAGTTCTGCTCCGCCTACGTCGAGCTCGGCTGCCGGGTCAGTCTGGTCTCCAGCCGTGACCGGGTCCTCCCGCACGAGGACGCCGACGCCGCGGCCGTGCTCGAGGAGGTCTTCGCCGAGCGCGGCGTCGAGATCCTCGCCCACGCCCGCGCGGACTCGGTCGAGAACACCGGCGACGGCGTCCGCGTCACGCTGTCCGACGGCCGGGTCGTCGAGGGCTCGCACGCCCTGATGACCGTCGGGTCGATCCCGAACACCGCCGACCTCGGCCTGGAGAAGATCGGCATCGAGACCGACCGCGGCGGATTCGTCCCCGTCGACAAGGTCTCGCGCACCTCCGAGCCGGGCGTCTACGCGGCCGGCGACTGCACCGGGGTGCTCATGCTCGCCTCGGTCGCGGCCATGCAGGGCCGGATCGCGATGTGGCACGCGCTGGGCGAGGGCGTGTCCCCGATCCGGCTGCGGACCGTCGCGGCGAACGTGTTCACCCGCCCCGAGATCGCGACCGTGGGGATCAGCCAGAACGCGATCGACTCCGGTGAGGTCCCGGCCCGCACCGTGATGCTGCCGCTGTCGACGAACCCGCGCGCCAAGATGCGCGGGCTGCGCCGCGGCTTCGTGAAGCTGTTCTGCCGCCCGGCGTCCGGCGTGGTCATCGGTGGTGTCGTGGTCGCCCCGGTCGCGAGCGAGCTGATCCTGCCGATCGCGATGGCGGTCCAGAACGGGCTCGGCGTGGACGACCTGGCCCACACGTTCTCGGTGTACCCGTCGCTGTCCGGGTCGATCACCGAGGCGGGCCGTCAGCTCATGCAGCACTCCGACCTGGACTGAACAGCTCCGCGCACCGGTCGCGCAGCTCGCCGTCGCCCGCGGGGGCGAGGGTGGACCACTCCGGTCCGTCGTGCGCGCCGGTCCCGCGGGTCAGCCGGTAGCGCCCTCGCGGCGTGTCGACGACGGCGACGTGCCCCGGCAGCCGCGACGGGCTGCCCCAGCGGTCGTGCCGGACGGCACAGATCTGCGCACGGTGCGCGGGCCCGGCGAGCAGCGGTGCGAGCAGGGCCCGCTGCTCGTCGTCCCCGTCCGTGCCGGGGTCGGTGTGTGCGTCCGCGTCGAGGAGGCGGGCCAGCTCGGTGGTGGGCAGGGCCACGGCGGGCCCGGGCCCTGGCGCACGCCGGGGCAGGGCCGACACCGCGGCGTGTGCCGGTGAGCCCGCCGCGGTGACGGTGACGGCTCCGCCGGTGTGGACGGCGAGGACACCGTCGCCGTCGCGCTCGGCGGCGACCGCGCGCAGCGGCCCGTCGTCGAAACGGCCGCGCACCTCCAGATGGTGGTCGGGACGGGCGAGCAGGGCCAGCAGCCGTACCAGCGCGGGGTCGGGTCCGGCCGGACCGGCGAGGCCGCGGGCGCGCAGCCCGCCGACGCCGGCCGCCACGACCCGGCGTCGTTCCTCGCGGGTGCGCCCGGGGGAGGGCAGCCGCAGCGCCACCGGGGTGGCGCCGAGCCCCAGGTGCTCCCAGACGACGTCGAACTCGGCGCCGGTGAGCACGAACGGCGCCGAGGGGGTCCAGGGCGCGGGCTCAGCCACGGCCCCTCCAGCGGGCGTCGGGGCGCAGGACGCCGGGGTCGGGTCGGGCACCGGGCTGCTCCGGGGGGTCGTCGGGGGCGGCGTGCTCGTCGGTGACGAGGCGCCAGGCCGGGGTGCGGGGGT
>NZ_JAMXSG010000326.1:0-5781 GCF_024124365.1 Pseudonocardia sp. McavD-2-B | reverse complement strand
GAGCCGCGCCGCGGACACCCGGCGAGGCCGTGCCCGCCACGGTGTTCGCGGCGGCGGACCTGCTGCTGACCCCGACCACGCCCGCCGGCCCGCACGGCCACGACGGTCCCGGCGGCCGGATGAACGTGGCTCTGACGTGGGCGTTCAACCTGTCCGGCCACCCGGCGGTGAGCGTTCCCGCCGGTACCGGACCCGACGGCTGCCCGGTCGGGCTGCAGATCGTCGCCCGGCACGGGGCGGATGCGGCGCTGCTGGACCTGGTCGAGCGGGTGGTCCCGCCCGCGGCCGTCGCCCCCGCGCCGGGCCGTGGGTGACCGGTCAGAACAGGACCGGCAGCCCCAGCGCGGCGTCGACGGCGATCGCCGCGAACAGCACGCACAGGTAGATGTTCGACAGGTGGAACAGCGGCATCGGGGAGATCTCGCCGCCGGACTTCACCTGGTGGTGCAGCCGGTGCGCCCGGAACACGAAGTACGCACCGCCGAGCAGCGCCACCGCGAGGTACACCCACGACGTCGCCGGCAGCAGGAGCAGGCTCCAGGCCACCATCACCCAGCTGTAGACCACGATCCGCACCGACACCGCCGGCGCGGGCGCCACGACCGGGAGCATCGGCACCCCGGCGGCGGCGTAGTCCTCGCGGTAGCGCATCGCCAGCGCCCAGAAGTGCGGCGGCGTCCAGAAGAAGATCACACCGAACATGACCAGCGCGGGCCACTCGACGGTGCCGGTCACCGCGGCCCAGCCGATCACCACCGGCATGCAGCCCGCGGCGCCGCCCCACACGATGTTCTGCGAGGTCCGCCGCTTGAGCAGCATCGTGTACACGAGCACGTAGAACGCGATCGCCGCCAGCGACAGCACGGCGGCCAGCCAGTTCGTGGTCAGACCCAGCCACACCGAGCTCAGCGCGGCCAGGACCAGGCCGAACACCAGCGCGTTGCGGGTGGGGACCTGTCCCCTCGCCAGCGGGCGGCGGGCGGTGCGCGCCATCTTCTGGTCGATATCGGCGTCGACGACGCAGTTCAGCGCGTGCGCCGCGGCCGCGGCCATCGCGCCGCCGACCAGGGTGGCCGCGATCAGCAACAGCGACGGCACACCGCGCTGGGCCAGGAACATGGCGGGCACGGTGACCACGAGCAGCTGCTCGATGATCCGCGTCTTGGTCAGGCCCAGATACGCCGCCACCGTGGCGCGGACGCGCGCGAGACGCCCGACCGGTGCCGCCGGCACCACCACGGTCGTCGCGGGGGGCGTCGCCGCCGGCGCGGCGTCCGGTCCGGCCGGGACGTGCTCGGCCGGGATCCCGGCCTCGTCGGCCCGGCTCCGCCCTGACGCGGGTGCGCTCACCTGTCCGTACCTCGCTCGGTTCGACGTAGTGATCCCGTGCCGCGCCGCCCGAGGGGCCGCACCGGCTCGGTGCCGTGGACACGGGGTGGTCGCCGCGGTGGCGACCTCCCTAGTTCTACAGCGCGTCGATGCTAACCGGTGGCATGCGTCGCGGGCCCGCCGGGTACGCCGTCACCGGCGGCCCGGTCGGCCGATCGCCACGAGGCGCAAAGCCGCAGGCCGCGGGCGTGAGCAGTAGGGTGTTCCGCGTCGGGGCGGCGACGATGCCGCCAGGTGATCCGGGTCGCACCACACACCCGCCGACGTCGCCGCCACCGGAACGGCCGCGACCACCGGGCGGGCATCCGGATCCACGACCGGCAGACCGACATTCGTCGACGCGAGTACAGGAGCCATCGCCTTGTCCGACACCGCTACGTCCCCCCACGCCGGGGACAGCGCCGTCGCCGCGCTCACCCGCGCGCACGTCCCCGACGACTGGACCGACCTCGACCGCAGGGCCGTGGACACCGTCCGTGTACTGGCCGCGGACGCGGTCCAGAAGTGCGGCAGCGGACACCCCGGCACCGCGATGAGCCTGGCCCCGCTGGCGTACACGCTGTTCCAGCGCGTCATGCGGCACGACCCGGCCGACCCCGACTGGATGGGCCGTGACCGGTTCGTCCTGTCCGCCGGGCACTCCAGCCTCACCCTCTACATCCAGCTCTTCCTCGCCGGCTACGGCCTGGAGCGGGAGGACCTGGAGCAGCTGCGGAAGTGGGGCTCGCTGACCCCGGGCCACCCGGAGTGGGGCCACACCCGCGGCGTCGAGATGACCACCGGCCCGCTGGGCCAGGGGTTGTCCTCGGCCGTCGGCATGGCGATCGCGGCCCGCCGCGAGCGCGGCCTGTTCGACCCGGACGCCCCCGAGGGTGCCTCGCCGTTCGACCACCAGATCTACGTGATCGCCTCCGACGGCGACATCGAGGAAGGCGTCACCTCCGAGGCGTCGTCGCTGGCCGGTCGCCAGGAGCTGGGCAACCTCACGGTGATCTACGACGCGAACGAGATCTCCATCGAGGACGACACCAACATCGCCTTCAACGAGGACACCGCGAAGCGGTACGAGTCCTACGGCTGGCACGTCCAGGTCGTCGACGGCGGCGAGAACGTCACCGGCATCCTCGCCGCGCTCGAGGCAGCGAAGGCCGAGACCGGGCGCCCGTCGATCATCGTGCTGAAGACCGTGATCGGCTTCCCGTCGCCGAACAAGATGAACACCGGGGCCGCGCACGGCTCCGCGCTGGGCGACGACGAGGTCCGCGAGGTCAAGCGGGTCCTGGGCTTCGACCCGGACAAGGAGTTCGACGTCGACGACGACGTGCTCGCCCACACCCGCGCGGTCGGCGAGCGCTCGCGCGACGCGCACGACTCCTGGCAGGGCACCTTCGACGAGTGGGCGGAGCGCGAGCCCGAGCGCAAGCAGCTCCTGGAGCGGCTGAAGGCGGGCCGGCTGCCGGACGGCTGGGAGGACTCCCTGCCGCACTGGGACATCGATGAGAAGGGCATGGCCACCCGGAAGGCCTCCGGTGCCGTGCTCGGCGCTCTCGCCGAGGTGCTGCCCGAGCTGTGGGGCGGCTCGGCCGACCTGGCCGAGTCGAACAACACCACGATGAAGGGCGCCGACTCCTTCGGGCCCAAGTCGGCGTCGACGGGTATGTGGACCACCTCCCCCTACGGCCGCACGCTGCACTTCGGTGTCCGCGAGCACGCCATGGGCGCGGTGCTCAACGGCATCTCGCTGCACGGCCCGACCCGGGTCTACGGCGGCACGTTCCTCGTCTTCTCCGACTACATGCGCCCCGCCGTCCGGCTGGCCGCGCTGATGAAGACCAACCCGATCTACGTGTGGACGCACGACTCGATCGGCCTGGGCGAGGACGGCCCGACCCACCAGCCGATCGAGCACCTCGCCGCGCTGCGGGCCATTCCCGGCCTGTCGATGGTGCGCCCCGGCGACGCCAACGAGACCGCCTACGCCTGGAAGGCCGCTCTGGAGCGGCCCGACGGCGGCCCGATCGGCTTCGCGCTGACCCGGCAGAACGTCCCGACCGTCGCCGGGACTTCCGCCGAGGGCGTCGCCCGCGGTGGCTACGTCATCGCCGAGGCCGCGTCCGGCGTCCCGCAGGTGATCATCATCGCCACCGGCTCCGAGCTGCACCTGGCGCTGGCCGCCCGCGAGCAGCTCGAGGGCGAGGGCGTCGGCACCCGGGTCGTCTCGATGCCGTGCGTCGAGTGGTTCGAGGCCCAGGACGAGCAGTACCGGGAGTCTGTCCTGCCGACCGCGGTCACGGCCCGTGTCTCGGTCGAGGCCGGCATCGCGATGCCCTGGTACCGCTACGTCGGTGAGCTCGGCCGGTCGGTGTCGATCGAGCACTTCGGTGCCAGCGCCGACCAGGCCACCCTGTTCGAGAAGTTCGGCTTCACCGCCGACACCGTCGCCACGGCCGCGCGGGAGACCCTCGCCGCGACCGAGAAGTCCTCCTGAACCGACGGCACCCGATCGCAAGGAGAGAATCATGAGCAACGATCGACTGGCTGCACTGTCCGCGGCCGGGGTGTCCATCTGGCTCGACGACCTGTCCCGGGAGCGCCTGACCAGCGGCAACCTCGCCGCCCTGATCGAGGACAAGCACGTCGTCGGGGTGACCACCAACCCGACGATCTTCGCCGGTGCGCTGTCCGACGGCGCCGCCTACGACGAGCAGGTCCGCGAGCTGGCCGCCCGCGGTGCCGACATCGACACCGCGATCCGCGAGATCACCGTCGCCGACGTCCAGCACGCCTGCGACGTGTTCTCCGGCGTCTGGGAGCGCACCGGTGGCGTCGACGGCCGGGTGTCGCTCGAGGTCGACCCGCGCCTCGCACACGACACCGAGGGCACCGCCGCGCAGGCGAGCGAGCTCTTCAAGGCCGTCGACCGGCCGAACCTGCTGGTCAAGATCCCGGCGACCGAGGAGGGCCTGACGGCCATCACCCGGGCCACCGCCGAGGGCATCAGCGTCAACGTGACGCTGATCTTCTCCGTCGAGCGCTACAAGCTCGTGATGGACGCCTACCTGACCGGTCTGGAGCAGGCGAAGGCGAACGGGCAGGACCTGTCCCGGATCCACTCGGTCGGCTCGTTCTTCGTGTCCCGGGTGGACTCCGAGATCGACGGCCGGCTGGAGAAGATCGGTGGCGACGCCGCGCTCGGCCTGCGTGGCAAGGCGGCCGTCGCGAACTCGCGGCTGGCCTACGCCGCCTACCGCGACGCGTTCTCCGGTGCCCGCTGGGACGCCCTCGCGGCCCACGGTGCGCACGCCCAGCGCCCGCTGTGGGCCTCCACCGGGGTGAAGAACCCGGACTACCCGGACACGCTGTACGTGTCCGAGCTGGTCGTGGACAACACCGTCAACACGATGCCGGAGAAGACCCTGCTGGCCTTCGCCGACCACGGTGAGGTCGACGGGGACAAGGTCACCGACACGGCCGGGGCGTCGCAGCAGGTCTTCACCGACCTGGAGGGCCAGGGCATCGACCTCGACGACGTGTTCCTCACCCTGGAGAACGAGGGCGTCGAGAAGTTCGAGAAGTCCTGGACCGAGCTGCAGGACACCGTCCGCGGCCAGCTCGACTCCGCGAAGTAGTTGAACGAGGCCACTCCCGGTGGCGACGGGGCCGACCTCGGCTCCGCCGCCACCGGCGGCCCGTCCGCATCCGCACCGTCCCCGGTGCGGGTGCGGCTCGCCGGTGAGCCGTTCGCCGGAGCGGCCCGGCGGATCGCCGCCGAGCTGGCCGGCGAGACCGTCGCCTCCCGGCTCGCCGACGCCGACCCCAGTGTCTGGGGGCCCCGCGCCGCGGGGACCCCGCCCCGTACCGGCTGGACCGGGCTCGCCGCCCGCAGCCGGCCCCTCGCCGGGCAGGTCGCCGCGCTGCGCGAACGGTTCGCCGTCGCCGGTGCGCACCGGGTGCTGCTCGTCGGTACGCCCGACGCGGTCGCCGCGGCCCGCGTCGTCGCCGGCACCGACCCGGGTGGGGCCCGGCTGACCGCACTGGACTCCGCGGACCCGGTGCAGGTCGCGGAGGCGCTGTCCGGGGAGCTCGCCGAGACCGTCCTCGTCGTCGCCGACGCGGCGGGCACCGACCCCGTCGTCGCGGCCGTCACCCGGGTGGTCGCCGCCGCGATCGCCGAGGAGGTCGGCGCCGACGCCCTCGCCGCGCGCACCGTGCACCTGACCGAGCCCGGCTCACCGCTGGACACACCCGGCGACCCCGGCCCGGTCGTGGTCACCCTCGACGCGGACGTGCCGGGCCGCTTCGGCGTGCTGGGCCCGCTCGGGCTGGTCCCCGCGGGGCTCGCCGGGGCGGACGTGCCCGCCGTCCTGGGCGACGCCGTCGCCGCCGAGCGCT
>NZ_JAMXSG010000325.1:0-5890 GCF_024124365.1 Pseudonocardia sp. McavD-2-B | reverse complement strand
CAAGCCGCCGCCCGGCCGGGCCGCCGGGGCGCCGCCACCGACCCGGGCCGCCGCGCCGCCCCGTGGTCCGGTCATGCCGCGCCCTTCCGGTTCCGGAGCCGGGGGAGCGGGGGCCGGGGTGCATCCCGCGTCGCAGGCCCCCCGCGACGGCCGGGTCACCCGCGGCCCGTCGATGCCGGACTGGCGCCGCGTCCGTCGTGCCACCCGCGGGCGCTGGAAGGCCGTGCTGATCCTGCTGCTGGTCGCGTTCGTCGGGTTCGGCGTCTACCTCGACCAGAACATGACCCGGGTGCAGGCGCTGCCCGCGGACTCCCAGGCGTCGTCGTCGGGGACGAACTACCTGATCGTGGGATCGGACAGCCGCGAGGGACTCTCCGCCGAGGACGAGGAACGCCTCGCCACCGGTGACGCGGCGGGCCAGCGCACCGACACGATCATGCTGCTGCACACGGGCAGCTCCGGCAGCGTGCTCGTCTCCATCCCGCGCGACTCGTACCTCCCGATCCCCGGGAGGGGCAGCAACAAGGTCAACGCGGCGTTCGCGTTCGGCGGCCCGGAGCTGCTCGTCGAGACCGTCGAGGCCGCGACCGGCCTGCGTATCGACCACTACGTCGAAGTCGGCTTCGGCGGGTTCGTCGGCGCGGTCGACGCGGTCGGCGGGGTGGACATGTGCGTCCCCGGCGCCATCGACGACCCGAAGGCGGGCCTCGACATCCAGGCGGGCTGTCAGGAGCTGGACGGGACGACCGCGCTCGGCTACGTCCGCACCCGCGCGACGCCCGGCTCGGACTTCGACCGCGTCCAGCGTCAGCGCGAGTTCCTCTCCGCGCTGCTGGGCAGGGCCACCAGCCCGCTCACGCTGATCAACCCGTTCCGGATGGTCCCGCTGGCGTCCGCGGTGACCGGCACGATCACCGTCGACGACTCCGACCACATCTGGAACCTCGCCGGCCTGGCCTGGGGGATGAAGGGCGTCTCCGGCGGCGACGGCGTGCAGACGACCGTCCCGATCGGGGGCAGCGCGGGCGGGTCGAACCTGCGCTGGGACCGCACCCGGGCCCAGGCGCTGTTCGGCGCCCTGCAGAACGACCAGGCGCCGCCGGAGTCCAGCTTCGGCCCCTGAGGGCGCCGGTCAGGCGGTCTTCTTCGTCGACCGCCGACGTGTGGTGGCCGGCTTCGCGGGCTTCGCGTCGTCGGTGCCGGTCCCGGCGTCCTTCTCCTCGGTCTTCTTCGTCCGGGAGGACGACCGCCGGGCCGGGGTCTTCTTCTCCGCCGACCCGGACCCCGAACCGGACCCCGACCCGGAGTCCGACTTCGTCGACCGGGCCGCGTCCACACTGGCCTGCAGCGCCGACAGCAGGTCGCTCATCGAGTCCCCGCCGTCGTCGGCGGCCTCCGCGGCGGGCGCCGGGCGGGCGTTGCCGTCGGAGCGCTTCGCCTCGATGAGGTCGGCCATCGCGTCGCGGTACTCGTCGTGGAACTCCGACGGGTCGAAGTCCGCGCCCATGCTCTCGACCAGCGACGACGCCATCTTCAGTTCCTGCGGCTTGAGGTCGACCTCGTTGTCGAGGATGTCGAAGTCCGGCTCGCGGATCTCGTCCTGCCAGATGAGGGTCTGGAGCACGATCGCCTTGCCGCGCACCCGCAGCAGCGCGAGGGTCTCGCGCTGGCGCAGCGCCACCTTCACCACGGCGGTGCGGTCGGTCTCCTCGAGTGCCTCGCGCAGCAGCGCGTAGGGCTTGGCCGCCTTGGTCTCCGGCTCGAGGTAGTAGCTCTTGTCGAACAGCATCGGGTCGATCTGGTCGTTCGGCACGAACTCGATGACGTCGATCTCGTGCCCCGTCCGCACGGGCAGCGACGCGAGGTCGGAGTCGTCGAGGGTGATCAGCTCGCCGTCGGGGGTCTCGAAGCCCTTCACGATGTCGGCGTAGGTGACCTCCTCGCCGCACACCTCGCAGGTCCGCTTGTAGCGGATGCGGCCGCCGTCCTCACCGTGCACCTGGTGGAACCGGACGTCGTGGTTGGACGTCGCCGAATAGACCTTGATCGGCACGCTGACCAGCCCGAAGG
Source organism: Pseudonocardia sp. McavD-2-B (assembly GCF_024124365.1). Classification (NCBI taxonomy): domain Bacteria; kingdom Bacillati; phylum Actinomycetota; class Actinomycetes; order Pseudonocardiales; family Pseudonocardiaceae; genus Pseudonocardia; species Pseudonocardia sp. McavD-2-B. The sequence continues at coordinate 3,820 of NZ_JAMXSG010000325.1, read as the reverse complement.
ACACGGCCCCGCTCCAGATCGCGCGCATGCGGTTCCCCCTCGCGTGCCGTCCGAAGTGACAGCATGACGGTGTGCAGCCCATGCTCGCCACCCCCGGACCCCTGCCGACCGGGGCCGGCTGGTCGTTCGAGGTCAAGTGGGACGGCATGCGCGTGCTGGCCGAGGTCACCGACGGCGGTGGCGGACCGGCACTGCGCCTGCGTACCCGTTCCGGCCGCGATGTCACCGCGAACTTCCCCGAACTCGCCGGTCTGGTGGACCTGGCCCCCGACGTGCTCCTCGACGGCGAGGTGGTGCTGCTCGACGGTGGTGTCCCCAGCTTCGCCGCGCTCGCCCACCGGATCCACGGCCCCGCGGGCGGCCGCCCGGTCACGTTCATGGTGTTCGACGTGCTGCGCCTGTACGGGGTGCCGCTGCTCGACCGCCCGCTGGCCGAGCGCCGGGCCACCCTGGAACGGCTCGACCTGTCCGCGACCCCGCACGTCGAGACCTCGCCGCTCTACCCGGACGGGGCCGCGCTGCTGGAGGTGACGGCGTCGCGGGGGCTGGAGGGCGTCGTCGCCAAGCGGGCGGACTCGCGGTACCGGCCGGGCCGGCGCAGCCCGGACTGGGTGAAGGTCGCCCACCGGCACTCGCAGTCCTGTGTGGTGGGCGGCTGGAGACCCGAGAGGTCCGGTGGTGCGGGGCGGATCGGGGCGCTGCTGCTCGGTGTCCCCGGGCCGGACGGGCTGGAGTTCGCCGGCCGGGTCGGGTCCGGGCTGGCCGGGACGGCGGTGCAGGAGCTGCTCGCCGCCCGGCTGACCGGGGCACCGGAGTCGCCGTTCGCGCGGGTCCTGCCCCGGGTCGACGCCGCGGGCGCACGCTGGTGCTCCCCGACGGTCGTCGCCGAGGTCGCCCACCTCGGGTGGACGGCGGCCGGCCGGCTGCGGCAGCCGGTCTTCCGCGGGATCCGCGACGACGTCGACGCCGCCGACGTCCGCCGGGAGCCCCGCTGAGGACGGCTGATCATCACCCGTTCGCGTGGTCCGCGCGGCGATGTGGTTCGGTGTGCCCGACATCGACGACCCGGAGGTGACGCGCGTGGCGGTCATGCTGACCTGGCGGTCCGACCCCGAGACCGACGGCGCCGCGGGCATGGAGTCGGCGCGCATCACGACCAACGGCGGCGGGTTCCGTGCCGTCGGCCGGATCATCCGCGGCGGGGAGGGCGGGGTGCTCACCGCGTCCTACCGGCTCGTCGTCGCCGGCGACGGGACGCTGTCGCGGCTCGCCGTCGACGTCGCCACCGCCGAGGGGGAGCAGCAGCTCACGCTGTCGCGCAGCACCGACGGCGTCTGGCTGGTCGACGACGGCTCCGGCGGCAGCCGGGGTCACTTCGGCGGCGCCCGCGACGTCGACCTCGCCTTCAGCCCGGTGTTCAACGCGCTCCCGGTCCGGCGCCTCGCCCTGCACCGTGAGCCCGCCGAGCACGTGCTGCCGATGGTGTTCGTCGACCTCCCGACACTGACCGTCGAGAACACCGAGCAGACCTACCGCACCGTGACGGCCGGGTCGCCCGGCACGCCCGCGGTCGTCGGCTTCGCCGCGGGTTCGTTCGCCGCCGACATGACCGTCGACGACGACGGCTTCGTCCTCGAATACCCGGGCATCGCGTCCCGGGTGACTCTCTAGCGCTTCACCGGCTCGACGACGTCGCCGCGGCGGCCGAGCTCGCGCAGCTCGGCGAACACGTCCGGTGCGCCGAGGTCGACCGGCACCTCCAGCGGCTCGCGGGTCGAGGCCCACCGCATCCGCGCCTCGTGCCCGGAGCGCACGGTCGCGGCCAGCCCACCGGTGGAGGCCAGCGCCCCGCGCATCGCGCCGAGCCTGCCCAGCGCGTCGTCGACGGCGGCGAGCAGCGCGCCCCGGTTGCCCTCGCACATCGCCAGGACCAGCTCGGGCCGGGTCCCGGCCACCCGGGTGCCGTCGGCGAACGAGCTCGCGGACAGGGCGAGGGCGAGGTCGTCGCCCTGCTCACCGGCGCCGACGGAGGCGAGCACCGCGGCGAACAGGTGCGGCAGGTGCGAGATCCGGGCGACGGCGACGTCGTGCTCGTCGACGGCCGCGGGCACCACCCGGGACCCGCAGTCCCAGGCCAGCTCGGCGACGTCGCGCCACACCTCGACGTCGAGGCCGTCGTCGGCGGCGGCCACCCAGGCGGCGCCGGCGAACAGGTCCGCGGACCCGGCGGGCCAGCCGGACTCGGCGGTGCCGGCCATCGGGTGCCCGCCGACGAACCGGGTGCGCGGTGCGAACTGGGCGACCGCGTCGGCGACCGGCACCTTCACGCTCACCGCGTCGGTGAGCCGGCAGGTGGGGGCGACCGCGTCGACGCGGCGCAGCACCGCCTCCAGCGCGGTCAGCGGGACGCACACGACGACCAGCGCGTCGGCCTCGGCGGCCCGGGCCAGCGCGGCGTCGATGTCGGTGGTGACGTCGAACCCGTCGGCGACGGCGGCAGCCGCGGTGGGCTCGGACGCGGCGGTGCCCCACACCTCACGCCCGGCGCGGGCCGCGGCCCGCATCAGCGACCCGCCGATCAGTCCGGTCCCCAGCACGCACACCGCTCGCATGCGTCACGAGGGTAGAGACCGCGGTTCCCGGCCCCGCGCGGACTCCGCTCGTCGCACCGCCCGACCCGGTGATCACCGGTTGTGGAGCGCAGAGGCACGGACAGCGCACTCCGGACTCCACAACCGGTGATCATGGGCCGGCGAGCAGCGCGGCCCCGCGCGGGGAGAGCCGGTAGCCGACCTCCAGGCTCTCGGTCAGGCCCAGCTCCTTGAGCGCGCGGACGTCGCGCTTGAACGCCGGGGTGTCCCGCCCGGCCCGCTCCGCGAGCTCGGCGGCCCGTACGCCGGGCAGCTCGGCGACCAGCCGCAGCGTCGGCCGGGTCCAGGGCCCCCGGCGCGACCGGCGGTCCATCCGGTCCAGGGCCGCGACGACGTCGTCGAGGTCCCCGGTCGCGTCCCGCAGCGACTCCCGCGGGTCGGCCCCGGCGAAGCGCAGCCCGATGCGGAACACCGGGTCGGACCGCGTTCCGCGGAACGCGCGGCGCATCCGGTCGGCGGAGGGCTCGCCCGCGGCGCGGGCGTCGTCGTCGGTGATGCGGTCCGGGTCCACCTCGTCGACGGCGACGACCTCGACCACCCCGGCGGCGGTGCGCAGCGTCGAGCCCACGGCCACCCGCGACCGCGCCCAGCGGCGGTACACGCGGTCGACCTCGCCCGCGGCGACCCCGCGCGCCACCGCCACCGGGAGAATCACCGCAACGCCCTCTCCAACGCCCGCGCCAGCCCCAGCAGCACGTCCTCCCCGACGGTGATCCCCACCAGCTGCACCCCCGCGGGCAGCCCCGGCACCGGGACCGGCAGCGCGACGACGGGCCGGTCGAGCAGGTTGAACGGCGAGGTCAGCTGCAGCATCGACGGCAGCACCGGCACCCCGTCGTGCTCGGTCGCGCCGATCGGCGTGGCCCGCAGCCGGGTGGTGGGGCAGAGCAGCACGTCGCAGGAGGCCCCGAGCCGGTCGAGCAGGGCGCGCCCGACCCGGCGGCGCTCGCGCCGGGCGTCGACGTACAGGTGCGCCGGCGCCTCCGCGTGCGGGGCGAGCCGGGCGGCCGTCGCGGGCTGGTACTCGTCGCGGCGCTCGGCGAACCAGCGCCGGTGGGTCGCATAGGCCTCCGCGCCGGTGATCACCGGGTAGGTGGCGGCGAGCTCGGCCACGCCGGGGGTGTCCTGGGCGGCGACGGGTGCGCCGAGCGCGGTGAGCGCGTCCGCCG
>NZ_JAMXSG010000324.1:0-5939 GCF_024124365.1 Pseudonocardia sp. McavD-2-B | reverse complement strand
TCCGGCTCGCTCTCCGCGGCGGCGGACCGGCGCTCCTTCGCCGTGACGGCCTCCTCGACCGTGCGGGGCGTGCTCGCGGGGGTGTCGGCCGCGCCCGGCGCGGCGGGAGCCACGGTGGTCCGCGGCTCGGTGATCCCGGCCGGGGGCTGCTCGACGGGGGCCTGCCCCGCGGGCGGCTCGTCGGCGGGCAGGTCGGCCAGGGCCGGGCCCGCATCGAGGTCGTCGACGCCGGACTCGATGAGCGACCGCGCGCCACGCAGCTGCTCGGCGACCCGGGCGCGCAGCCCGATGAGCTGCTCGACGCGGCGCTGGGCGGCGGAGGTGGTCTCCTCGGCGTCCCGGCGGGCGTCGGACCGGATCTTCTCGCCGTCGGTACGGGCCTGGTCCAGGTCGCGGCGGATCCGCTCCGCGGCCTCGCGCTCACGGCGCGAGATGTCGGCCTCGAGCGCGTCGCGCTCGGCGAACAGCGAGGTCAGCGCCTCGGTACGGCGCTGGTCCATCGCGATCCGGAAGTCGTGCTCGACCTGCTCGCGGTTCTCCCGGGCCTCGGTGTCGGCGCGGGTGATCCGGGCGGTGACGGTGCGCTCGGCCTCGGTGAGCTCGCGCTCGGTGGAGCTGCGCTGCTCGGCGAGGTCGCGCTCGGTCGTCGTGCGCTGCTCGGCCAGTTCGGCCTCGGTGACGCGTCGCCGCTCGGCGAGCTCGGCCTCGGTGCGCTCACGCAGCGCTGCCAGCTCCCGCTCGACGCGGGACTGCTTCTCCTCGACGGCGCGCTCCCGCTCGGCGGACCGGTGCGCGGCCTCCGCGGCCGTGGCCTCGGCCTGCGCGAGGGTCTGCTCGGCCCGGACGCGCGCGTCCTCGACGACGGTGCGGGCGTGCTCCTCGGCCCGGCGGCGCTTCTCGGCGATCTCGCGGTCCGCCGCGGCGTGCATCTCGGCGACCTCGTCCTCGGCGAGACGCAGCATCGACCGGAGCCGCTCGCTCATGCCCTGCACGCTCTGCGGCGGGCCGGCGAGCCGGTTGACCTGCTGCTGCATGGCCTCGGCGCGGGTACGGGCGTCGTCGAGCTCGCGGCTCAGCCGGGTGTTCTGGGCGACCGCCGCGTCACGGTCGGCCGCCAGCATGCGCACCTCGGCGTCGAGCCGGCGCAGGTGGCTGTCGACCTGCGCCTGGTCGTAGCCGCGGCGCGCGATCGAGAAACCGGTCCGGGGTACGGGCACATCGTGGTCACCGGCCATGTCGTTCACCGTACCGTCGCCGACGTTCCACAGCCGTGAGTTCGCACCGAGGGTCACGGGGTTCACCCCGCTATGGACAGAGGCCCCGTCCGTGTGACACGGACGGGGCCTCCGGACGACCGATCGGGGGTCAGACGCCCCGGAACCGGTTGATGCCGGACAGGTGCTTCTCGCGCTTCTCCGGGTTCGTGACACCGAGGCCCTCCTCGGGAGCCAGCGCGAGCACGCCGACCTTGCCCTGGTGGAGGTTCTGCTTGACGTCGTTGGCGGCCTGGCCGGTCTCGGTCAGCGGGTACACCCGCGACAGCGTCGGGTGGATCATGCCCTTGGCGACGAGCCGGTTGGCCTCGTAGGCCTCGCGGTAGTTCGCGAAGTGCGAGCCGACGATCCGCTTGAGGTTCATCCACAGGTAGCGGTTGTCGAACTCGTGCATGTAGCCCGAGGTCGAGGCGCAGGTGACGATCTGGCCGCCCTTGCGGGTGACGTAGACCGAGGCGCCGAAGGTCTCGCGGCCCGGGTGCTCGAAGACGATGTCGGGGTCCTCGCCGCCGGTGAGCTCGCGGATCTTCGCGCCGAGCCGCTTCCACTCCTTCGGGTCCTGGGTGGTCTCGTCCTTCCAGAACTTGTAGCCCTCGGCGTTGCGGTCGATGACCAGCTCCGCGCCCATGTCGCGGCAGATCTGGGCCTTCTCCTCCGAGGAGACGACGCAGATCGGGGTGGCGCCGCCGTTGAGGGCGAACTGGGTGGCGTAGGAGCCGAGGCCGCCGGAGGCGCCCCAGATCAGCACGACGTCGCCCTGCTTCATGTCGGCGCCGTTCTTCGACACCAGCTGGCGGTAGGCGGTGGAGTTGACCAGGCCCGGGGACGCGGCCTCCTCCCAGGTGAGGTGGTCCGGCTTCGGCATCAGCTGGTTGGACTTGACCAGGGCCAGCTCGGCGAGGCCGCCGAAGTTGGTCTCGAAGCCCCAGATGCGCTGCTCCGGGTCCATCATCGTGTCGGAGTGCCCGTCCGGGCTCTCCAGCTCGACCGAGAGGCAGTGCGCGACGACCTGGTCGCCCGGCTTCCAGCTGTTCACGCCCGGCCCGGTCCGCACGACGACGCCGGCGAGGTCGGAGCCGACCACGTGGTAGGGCAGGTCGTGCCGCTTGGCCAGCGGCGAGAGCTTGCCGTAGCGCTTGAGGAAGCTGAACGTCGAGACCGGCTCGAAGATGGAGGTCCAGACGGTGTTGTAGTTGATCGCACTGGCCATGACGGCCACGAGCGCCTCACCGGGGCCGAGCTCGGGGACCGGGACGTCCTCGACGCGCAGGCTCTTGCGCGGGTCCTTCTCCTTGGTGGTCAGACCCTCGAACATGTCCGCGTCCTCGGCGCGGACGGTGACGCCCTGGTAGTGCTCGGGCACCTCCAGGCCTCCGACGTCGGTGAACTGTCCGGCGAGGATGGCGTCGCGGATGTCCTTCACTGCTGGCCTCCGATGGCGACGTTGTCAGGGGAGTCGGGTGGGCTCACCCGATGATGCTTGGGATACCGCAAGTTACTGCGTAGTATCTTAACCGTAGGTCGCCGGTGAGGGTGATACCCGAAGTGCGCTTCGTGATGCACCCCACCGGACGTGCGTACTGTCCTTCGGGACGGGGTCGTGCCTCGTCCGTCAGTGCGCGTCCGCGGCCGGCTCGACGAGCTCGACCAGCACTCCGCCGGCGTCCTTCGGGTGCACGAAGTTGACCTTCGAGTTCGAGGTGCCGCGGCGCGGGGCGTCGTAGAGCAGGCGCAGGCCCTTCGCCCGCAGCGCGTCCGCCGCGGCGGCGACGTCGGTGACCCGGTAGGCGACCTGCTGCAGCCCCGGGCCGTTGCGCCCGATGAACTTCGCGATCGTGGAGTCCTCGTTCAGCGGGGCGAGCAGCTGCACCTTCGTGGCGCCGGCCGCCTCGCCGGGCGCCCCGAGCATGGCCTCGCGCACGCCCTGCTCGGTGTTGGTCTCGGTGTGCACCGCGACCAGGCCCAGGTTCTCCGCGTACCAGCGGATGGCCTCGTCCAGGTCGGGCACCGCGATGCCCACGTGGTCCACGGCCACGACCAGCGGCGACAGGGCGTCCTCGGTTGTCGTCATGGGGGCACAAGCTACCGGTTCTACTCGTCGGTAGGTGCCTGTGCCACTGGTCACCCCCACCGTTCGGTGCGTCCGGACGGGTCGTGGCCGTGGGTATGGTGGCGGCCCACCTGACAACGAAGCCTGATGGAGGACCCCGTGTCCGGAACCGTGATCGTCGCCGGCGCCCGCACCCCGATGGGCCGTCTGCTCGGCTCCCTGAAGGGCTTCTCCGGGGCCCAGCTGGGCGGCGTGGCCATCAAGGCCGCGCTCGAGCGCGCCGGTGTGGCCCCCGACCAGGTCCAGTACACGATCATGGGTCAGGTCCTCACCGCCGGCGCGGGACAGATCCCGGCGCGTCAGGCCGCCGTCGAGGCCGGCATCCCGATGGACGTCCCGGCGCTGACCATCAACAAGGTCTGCCTGTCCGGCGTCGACGCCATCGCGCTGGCCGACCAGCTCATCCGCGCCGGCGAGTTCGACATCGTCGTCGCCGGTGGCCAGGAGTCGATGACCCAGGCCCCGCACCTGCTCACCAAGTCCCGCGAGGGCACCAAGTTCGGTGACGCCACCCTCACCGACCACATGGCCTACGACGGTCTGTTCTGCGCGTTCGACCAGGTCGCGATGGGTGCCTCCACCGAGAAGTACAACGAGCGCTACGGCCTGACCCGCGAGGAGCAGGACGCCTTCTCCGCCCGCTCGCACCAGCGCGCCGCCCGCGCGGCGCAGGACGGCACGTTCGACCAGGAGATCGCCCCGGTCGAGATCCCGCAGCGCAAGGGCGACCCGGTCGTCTTCTCGACCGACGAGGGCGTGCGCGGCGACACCACCGCCGAGGGCCTCGGCAAGCTCCGGCCCGCCTTCGCCGCCGACGGCACCATCACCGCGGGGTCGGCCTCCCAGATCTCCGACGGCGCGGCCGCCGTGGTCGTGATGAGCAAGGCCAAGGCCGAGGAGCTGGGCCTGGACTGGATCGCCGAGATCGGCGCCCACGGCGTCGTCGCCGGTCCGGACGCCTCGCTCCACGAGCAGCCCGCGAACGCGATCGCCAAGGCGTGCGAGAAGGAGGGCATCCAGCCCGCCGACCTCGACCTCGTCGAGATCAACGAGGCCTTCGCCGCGGTCGGCATCGTCTCCGCCCGCAAGCTCGGCATCGACGAGGAGAAGGTGAACGTCGACGGCGGCGCCATCGCCCTCGGCCACCCGATCGGCATGTCCGGCGCGCGGATCGCGCTGCACCTGGCGCTCGCGCTCAAGGCGCGCGGCGGCGGCGTCGGTGCGGCCGCGCTGTGCGGCGGCGGTGGCCAGGGCGACGCGCTGATCGTGCGCGTCCCCCAGGCCTGATCTCCGTGTGATGCACGTCGGCCCCCGCCTCGGCGGGGGCCGACGTGCATCCGCTCCCCGACAAGGAGGCCGACCGTGCCCGGACCGCCGGACCCCCGCGAACTCGTGGAACGCGCTCGCCGCGGCGAGCAGCTCGCCGTCGCCCGGCTCATCTCGATGGTGGAGAACGCCGGCCCGCAGCTGCGGGAGGTGTCGGCGGCGCTGTCGCCGCACACCGGGCGCGCGCACGTCGTCGGGCTGACCGGGTCCCCGGGGGTGGGCAAGTCGACGTCGACGTCGGCGCTGGTCACCGAGCTGCGGACGCGCGGACGCCGGGTCGGGGTGCTGGCGGTGGACCCGTCCTCACCGTTCAGCGGCGGGGCGCTGCTGGGCGACCGGGTGCGGATGGGCGACCACGCCGACGACGACGGCGTCTTCATCCGGTCGATGGCCACCCGCGGGCACCTGGGCGGGCTGTCCTGGGCGACGCCGCAGGCCCTGCGGGTACTCGACGCCGCGGGCTGCGACGTCGTGCTGATCGAGACCGTCGGTGTCGGGCAGTCCGAGGTGGAGATCGTCGGGCTCGCCGACAGCACCGTCGTGCTGCTCGCGCCCGGGATGGGCGACGGCATCCAGGCGGCCAAGGCCGGGATCCTGGAGATCGGCGACGTCTTCGTGGTCAACAAGGCCGACCGCGAGGGGGCCCGCCGCACGGTGCGGGAGCTGCGGAACATGCTGCACCTGCGCATTCCGGACGGTGCCGGGAGGAGCGCAGGCGGAACGAGCATCGGCACCGAGCCGTGGGAGCCGCCGGTGCTCTCGACGGTCGCGTCCCGCTCGGAGGGGATCGGGGCCGTCGCCGACGCCCTCGACGAGCACCTCGCCTGGGCCGAGAAGTCCGGTGAACGGGAGCGGCGGCGCCGCGAGCGGGCGCGCCGTGAGATCGAGGGCATCGGGATGGAACAGGTCCGGGCCCGGATGGAACGGGTGCGTGGCGGCGACGCGCTCGACACCCTCACCGAGCGGGTGCTGGGCGGCGAGCTGGACCCGTGGGCCGCCGCCGACGAGCTGCTGGAACAGTCGGGCTGAGCCGATGCCCCCCCGGGTCAGGGGGGCGTGGCCCCGGGCAGCGTCGCGAGCCGGTCGAGGACGCGCTGCGACCCGCTACGCAGGGCGAGTGCCCGGGCCCGGGCGTGGGCGGCCCGCGCGGCGGGGCCGTCGCCGTCGCGCAGGGCGGCGAGCACCTCGTCCAGGGCGCGGTCGGTGCGCTCGCGGACCGGGCTCTGCGG
>NZ_JAMXSG010000323.1:0-5952 GCF_024124365.1 Pseudonocardia sp. McavD-2-B | reverse complement strand
AGTCCGACGAGATCACCACCATCGAGGGGATCGCGAAGGGTGAGGAGCTGCATCCGATGCAGCAGGCCTGGATCGACAACGACGTCGCCCAGTGCGGCTACTGCCAGCCCGGTCAGATCATGGCCGCCATCGACCTGGTCAAGCGGTGTGCGGCCGAGGGCCGTTCGATCGACGACGACGCCCTGGACGAGATCCGCAACATCTGCCGGTGTGGCACCTACAACCGCATCCGCGAGGCGATCAAGGCCGGCGCCGACAACATGTGACGACCGTGCGGCGTGCTCCGTACGCCGTACCGCGCTGGGCCGTTAGTGTGAACGGCCTGCTCCCCAACCGAAGGACGGATTCGATGAAGAACCGGATGCGCCGCTCACTGATCGCCGTCGGCGCCCTCGGCGCCGTGGCGTTCCCGCTGGCCGGCATCGCCGCGGCCGACGAGGACCGCGACCACGGCTACCCGAGCACCCAGAGCCCGACGCAGGGCCTCGACGCCGTGCTCGAGACCTCCGACACGTTCGGCTACAGCTTCCTCGACGCCGCGGACACCTTCTCGCCGAACAACCGGCCGGACGGAGTCAACGGCACCGACACCGAGATCCCGCAGGCCGACCCCCGCTTCGTCGAGGGTCCCGTCGGTGGGCTGCTGAAGGACGGACCCTTCGAGTAAGGGGCTCCCAGGCGGCGGGGCCGGCACCTCTCACGAGGTCCGGCCCCGCCGTCGTCTCCAGCCTCAGTGCAGGACCTTCAGCCCCACCACACCGGCGACGATCGCCAGCAGACACAACAGCCGCGCCGTCGTCGCCGGCTCCCCGAGGGCGGCCATGCCGTAGAGCGCGGTGCCGACCGCGCCGATGCCCACCCACACGGCGTACGCGGTGCCGACCGGCAGGTCGCGCAACGCCAGGGCCAGCCCGCCCATGCTCAGGGCCAGCGCGCCCGCGAACAGCAGCGACGGGCCGAGCCTGCTGAACCCGCGGCTCTGCGACAGCGCCGCGGCCCACACCGTCTCCAGCACACCGGAGACCACGAGGTAGATCCATGCCATGACGAGCTCCTCCCGGAAGGATGCGTCGTCTTGGCGTTCCGGGTACGGCGCGTCTCGTCCGGGGAGCCGCCGGGTGGGCGGTCCGATACCAGGATGGCGGACCGCCGGGCCCGGGTCGAGTGATGGTGACCGGTCGGACCGCCCCCTACCCTTCTCGGGTGCGCCTGCTCGCCGTCGTCGCGGGGTTGTGTCTGGTGACCGGTGGGATCGTGCTGCTGCCGTCCTGGCTGGAGCGGGTGCTGCCCGATCAGGGCGACCAGCCGCACGTGTACCACCTTCCGCCCGGGGCCCCCGAGCCACCTGGTCCGGACCTGACCTGGCCGATCCTGGGAGTCGTGCTGGTCGGCATCGGCCTGGTCTGCGGGGGAGCGGCGCTGCTGTGGCTGGTGTTCCGGCTGATCGCCCGGCTGCGCTGAGACCTGAACCGCATCGATCCCGCTACCGTCGTCGCATGCTGGTCGTCGGCTCGGTCGTCCTGCGCGTCACCGACCTCGCACGACAGGTCCGGTTCTGGACCGAGGCGCTCGGCTACGAGGTGCGCACCCCCGCGGACGACGACTTCGTGCTCCTCCGCCCGGGCGACGGCCGCCCCGGCCCGAACGTCTCGCTCGACGTCGCCCCGTCCGAGCGGGTCCTGCCGCCGCGTATCCACCTGGACCTCTACGCCGACGACCAACAGGCCGAGGTCCGGCGCCTGGTCGCCCTCGGCGCGCAGGAGGTCCCGTGGACCAACCGGCCGGACGACGCCGACTACGTGATCATGCAGGACCCCGAGGGCAACCGGTTCTGCGTCGTCGACGGTGGGGACCGGTCGGCGCCGCCCCGACGCTGATCGGGAACGGGCTCGACACCGGAGGCCGGCCGGCGGACGCTTCCGCCGTGGACCATCGACTCCTCGCGTTCGCCGCCGCCGCGGCGGTCGTCATCGTCGTCCCCGGACCCAGCGTCGTGTTCACCGTCGGCCGCGCGCTCGCGGCCGGCCGGTCCGCCGCGCTGGCGACGGTCGTCGGCAACGCCGTCGGCGTCTTCCTGCAGGTGGTCGCGGTGGCGGTGGGCCTCGGACACCTCGTCGCACAGTCCGCCGCGGCGTTCACCGTCCTGAAGCTGGTGGGTGCCGCCTACCTGGTGCACCTGGGGATCACGGCGTTCCGGCACCGGCACGACGTCGTCCGCGCGATGCAGCGCTCGGCCGGTGACGCCCGGCAGGTGGGTCCGGCCCGCAGCGTCGTCGACGGTCTGGTGGTCGGCCTGCTGAACCCCAAGTCCGTCGTCTTCTTCGTCGCGTTCCTGCCCCAGTTCGTCGACGCCCGCGGGCCGGTCGCCACGCAGATCCTGCTGCTGGGGGCGTTCTTCGTCGCCATCGGTCTGGTGCTCGACAGCGTGTGGGCCCTCGCCGCCGGATCGGCCCGGGCCTGGTTCGCGTCGTCGCCGAGGCGGATCGCGGCCGTCGGCGGTGCCGGTGGGCTCGCGATGATCGGGCTCGGCGTCGGGGTGGCGGCGACGGGGTCGTCGCAGTAGCCGGGACCATGACCACAGGGCGAGGTGGACCGGCGTCCGGCCGGTGGATCGCACCGCTCGGGTGACCCGGGACGGGCTAGACCATCCGTGCGGGTGACCACCAGGAGATGCTGCGCCACAACCACTCCGCGGGCCCGTACCGGAAGCGCCGCAGCCACCGGCGGCTCGCGACGATCTGGACCACCAGGATCCCGGCGGCGAGCGGGAGCAGGGCGCGGTACCCGCCCGGGCCGGAGAACGCCGGGGCCGTGGTCAGCAGCACGACCAGCAGCGTCGCCGTGAGGTAGTTCGTCAGCGCGAGTCGGCCGAGCGGGGCGAGCACGGACGACACCCACGGCCCGACCCGGGACGCCGTCAGCAGCACCAGTGCGCTCGCGTACCCGACGGCCATGACGAGCCCGGCGGTCGAGGACACCCGGTCGAATCCGCTGTGCTCGATCGTGTCGACCTGGATGCTCAGCAGCGGCACCGCGACGACGACGGCCCCGACCAGCACGGCCGTCCACACGGCCCGGTTCGGCGCCGCCATCCGGTGGTGCAGGCCGTAGCGGGCGGCGGCGAGACCGAGCAGGAACAGCCCGGGCACGAGGAGGAGCCCGCCGCTGGTGAACGCGAGCGCCACGCCCGTCGCGACCGCGCCGCCGAGTGCGATCACCGGCCGCGGCAGCCAGGAGGCCGGCAGGAGGACGACGACGCCGACGATCGCGTACGGGAGCAGCGCCTCACCGGGCTGCAGGAGATGGTGCGCGGCGCCGAGCACGCCGAGCACGAGCAGCCGGCGGAGCAGCACGAGCCGTGGCCGGGTGGTCCGCCGGGCGGCCCCGTCCAGGAACAGGGCGGTGCCGAGCCCGAACAGGAACGAGAACAGCGGGAAGAAGCGCTGGTGCGCGGTGAGCTCCAGCCACTGCGGCAGGGTGCCGCTCCAGGACCCCGTGGCGGGCGGCAGCCCGGCGATCGCGGGCATGTTGACGAGCAGGATCCCGCACAGGGCCAGCCCGCGGAGGGCGTCGAGGGCGTCGACCCGGCCGGGCGCGGTGGTCGTCGGATCCGGGGGAACGCTCACGTCTGTTCGCTGCACCGGTTCAGCGTGGCGGCCGTGCAGAGCTCGCGGATCGGCCCGGAGGCCGGTTCCGCCTGCGGGGCGTCGTACTTTCGGCCGGGACCGTGGAATGCCAGGCTCGGGCGATGTCCGCATCCCGTGTCGCGCTCCTGCGGTGGCAGTTCGACCTGACGTGGGCCCTGTTCGAGTACCACCTCGACCGGCTCGACGACCACGAGACCCTGTGGCGGCCGGCGCGCGTCTGCTGGACGGTGCACCCGTCCGGCGACGGGACGTGGCGGCCCGACTGGGCGGACTCCGAACCCGACCCGGTCCCCGTCCCGACGATCGCGTGGGTCACCTGGCACATCGACTGGTGGTGGTCGGTGACGCTGGATCACCTCCGCGGCCGGACCCCGCGGGACCGCACCGACGTGGTGTGGCCGGGCGACGCCGCATCGACCGTCGCCCGGATGCGCGCGCTGCGTGACGAGTGGGCGGACGTCCTGGACGGGCTGTCCGACGACGACCTCGCCGCGGAGGCCCCGTTCCCGTGGCAGGGGGATCCGGAGATGACGGTCGGCCACACCCTGGCCTGGGTGAACACCGAGCTGGCGAAGAACGTCGCGGAGGTCGGGCAGCTGCGGCTGGTACGCGCGGCCGGTCGCTGAGCGGACCCGGGAACGACGAACGCCGGGCCACCCGCGAGGGTGTGCCCGGCGTTCCGCCTTCCTGCTGGCGGAGGATACGGGATTTGAACCCGTGAGGGATTGCTCCCAACACGCTTTCCAAGCGTGCGCCCTAGGCCACTAGGCGAATCCTCCGCGAAAGAGGTTACGCGACGCCCTCGGTGATCCGACGCGGCCCCCTCGCCGCCCGACGGCGCCGTCCGTGGCACACTGTCCGTGGACCCCGTGCGGCGTCCATCCTGTGAACTCCCCCAGGGCCGGAAGGCAGCAAGGGTCAACAGGCTCTGGCGGGTGCGCGGGGTCCCCTTCTGTCTCCGAGCGGGTCCCCGGAGTGTCGGACCCCCTGGGTAGCCTTCCCCTCGTGGCTCTGGCTCTGTACCGCAAGTACCGCCCGGCCAAGCTGGCCGACGTCGTGGGGCAGGAGCACGTCACCGAGCCCCTGGCCACCGCCCTCACCGCGGGGCGGATCAACCACGCGTATCTGTTCTCGGGGCCGCGGGGCTGCGGCAAGACGTCCTCGGCCCGCATCCTGGCGCGTTCGCTGAACTGCGAGCAGGGGCCGACCCCGGACCCCTGCGGCGTCTGCAACTCGTGCATCGCGCTCGCCCCCGAGGGGTCGGGCAGCATCGACGTCGTCGAGCTCGACGCGGCGTCGCACGGTGGTGTCGAGGACGCGCGCGAGCTGCGTGACCGGGCGTTCTACGCGCCCGCCGAGTCGCGCTACCGCGTGTTCGTCGTCGACGAGGCGCACATGGTCACCACCCAGGGCTTCAACGCGCTGCTCAAGATCGTCGAGGAGCCCCCGGAGCACCTGGTCTTCGTGTTCGCGACGACGGAGCCGGAGAAGGTGCTCCCGACAATCCGGTCGCGGACCCACCACTACCCGTTCCGGCTGATCCCGCCCGGCACGATGCGCGCGCTGCTGGAGAAGATCTGCGGCGAGGAGCAGGTGACCGTCGCGCCGCCGGTGTTCCCGCTGGTCATCCGGGCCGGGGGCGGTTCGGCCCGAGACACGCTGTCGGTGCTGGACCAGCTGCTCGCCGGCGCCGGGCCGCAGGGTGTGACCTACGAGCGCGCGGTCGCGCTGCTCGGGGTGACCGACTCCGGCCTGATCGACGACACCGTGGACGCGCTCGCCGCGGCCGACGGCGCGGCCGTCTACGGCGCGGTGGACCGGCTCGTCGAGGCCGGGCACGACCCCCGTCGCTTCGCCTCGGACCTGCTGCAGCGCTTCCGCGACCTGATGCTCGTGCAGGCCGTGCCGGACGCCGCCGAGCAGGGACTGGTCGACGGCGCCGCGGACGAGCTGCCCCGGATGGCCGACCAGGCCGCCCGGCTCGGCCCGGCCACCCTCACCCGCTACGGCGAGATCCTGCACCAGGGTCTGATCGAGATGCGCGGGGCGACGGCCCCGCGGCTGCTGCTGGAGCTGCTGGTCTCGCGGATGCTGCTCCCGGCGGCCACGACCTCCGACGGCGGGCTGCTCGAACGTCTGGAGCGCATCGAGCGGCGCAACGCGATCGCGCCCGGCCCCGCCGGCCCGGCCGACGACGGCGGCGCCGCCAAGCGGTTCGTCCGGCCCAGTGAGCGCCCGGCCACCCCGGAGCCGACCGGCGGCGCACCGTCGCGTTCCGCGGAACGCGAGGCAGAGGCCCCGATGG
>NZ_JAMXSG010000322.1:0-5955 GCF_024124365.1 Pseudonocardia sp. McavD-2-B | reverse complement strand
GCCGTCGACGGGACCGCGGACGCCGGGGCTGCCCGCGACGTGCACGACGGCACCGGCCTCGGTCGCGATCAGCGCACCGGCCGCCCAGTCCCACCAGTTGCAGCCGTGCTCGAGATAGCCGTCGAGCCAACCCGCCGCGACCGCGCACAGGTCCAGCGACGCCGCGCCGGCCCGGCGCACGTCGCGGACCTCGGGGAGCATCGCGGCGACCATCCGGGCCTGGCGGGCGCGCCGCTCGGCGCGGTAGGCGAACCCGGTACCGACCAGGGACTGGCCCAGCTCGGTCGTCGCCGCGGCGCGCAGTGGGCGCCCGTCGAGGGTCGCGCCGAGACCGCGTCCGGCCGACCAGAGCCGCCCGGAGGCGGGCTCGGACACGGCACCGGCGACGCCCTCCCCGTCGACGACGGCGGCGACCGAGATCCCGTACCAGGGCAACCCGTAGAGGTAGTTCACGGTGCCGTCGATCGGGTCGACCACCCAGCGCGCGGCGGCGGCGTCGCCCGCGCCCTCCTCCCCGTACACCGGCTCGCCGGGGCGCAACTGCGCGAGCCGGTCACGGACGAAGCGCTCCACCGACGCGTCGGAGGCGGTGACGACGTCGGTCGGCGAGGACTTCGTCGTGACTCCGTCGTCGTGCGGTGCGGGCAGGCCGCGCAGGTGCTCCGCGGCCTCGGCCGCGACCTGCTCGGCGACGGCGCGCAGGGTGGCGGGATCGCTGCTCTCGTGCGGGCTCACCACCCCATCCGACCACGTGCGGAGCCACCCGGACGCGCGGGGCGGCGTGAGGTGCGTCCCCCCGGCCGGTACGCAGTTACAATGGAACGCGTACCCCGTCTCCGGGACGCGCGGCGACCACCATCGACGCCGGCGACCGAGGCGGTGGCAGGACAGGACATCCCGGCCGTCGTGGCCTCGTCTCCCCCGACGAGCGCGCCGCGACCGGGCCGCGTAACGACTCCAGCGCACGTAGCGAGAGGGCCCAGGTGGCAGCCGCAGACTCCGCAGCACGCAGCGACTCGACCGTCGAACCGACGTCGGGTACCGCATCCCGCAGCCGCCGTACTTCCGGCACCACGAGCACCGCGTCGGCGACGACCGGCACCGCCAAGAAGCCGGCCGCACGCACCCGCAAGCCCGCCGCGGCGGGTGGCACGGCGACCAAGGCCGCGCCGAAGACCGGCCCGCGCAAGGCCGCCCCGAAGAAGGCCTCCACCAAGAAGGCCGACGGCGACGAGCCGGACGCCGACGGCGACGAGGTCGTCCTCGAGGACTCCGAGATCGACGCCTCGGACATCGAGGCCGACCTCGCCGAGGCCGCGAAGGAGGAGACCGCCGACGAGTCGTCCGACGACGATGACGACGACTCCGACGACGAGACCAACACTGGCAAGAACCGGGTGGCACCGACCACCCGGGCGTCGCAGCAGAAGTCGGCGGACTTCGTCTGGGACGAGGAGGAGTCCGAGGCCCTGCGCCAGGCGCGCAAGGACGCCGAGCTCACCGCCTCGGCCGACTCGGTCCGCGCGTACCTGAAGCAGATCGGCAAGGTCGCGCTCCTCAACGCCGAGGAGGAGGTCGAGCTCGCGAAGCGCATCGAGGCCGGCCTCTACGGCGCCGAGCGCATCCGCAAGGTGTTCGAGTCCAACGAGAAGCTGTCCCCGCAGCTGCGGCGCGACCTGCGCTGGATCGTGCGGGACGGCGAGCGCGCCAAGAACCACCTGCTCGAGGCGAACCTCCGGCTCGTGGTCTCGCTGGCCAAGCGCTACACCGGCCGCGGCATGGCGTTCCTGGACCTGATCCAGGAGGGCAACCTCGGCCTCATCCGTGCGGTCGAGAAGTTCGACTACACCAAGGGCTACAAGTTCTCGACCTACGCCACGTGGTGGATCCGGCAGGCCATCACCCGCGCGATGGCCGACCAGGCCCGCACCATCCGCATCCCGGTGCACATGGTGGAGGTCATCAACAAGCTCGGCCGCATACAGCGTGAGCTGCTCCAGGATCTCGGGCGTGAGCCCACTCCCGAGGAGCTCGCCAAGGAAATGGACATCACCCCGGAGAAGGTGCTGGAGATCCAGCAGTACGCCCGGGAACCCATCTCCCTGGACCAGACCATCGGCGACGAGGGCGACTCGCAGCTCGGTGACTTCATCGAGGACTCCGAGGCCGTCGTCGCGGTCGACGCGGTGAGCTTCACCCTGCTGCAGGACCAGCTGCAGTCGGTGCTGGCGACGCTGTCCGAGCGCGAGGCGGGCGTCGTCCGGCTGCGCTTCGGTCTCACCGACGGCCAGCCGCGCACCCTCGACGAGATCGGCCAGGTCTACGGCGTGACCCGCGAGCGGATCCGCCAGATCGAGTCGAAGACGATGTCGAAGCTACGGCACCCGTCGCGGTCCCAGGTGCTGCGCGACTACCTGGACTGAGCACCACCCGTTCCACGACGAGGGCCCCGCCGGACGATCCGGCGGGGCCCTCGTCGTCCGCGGTCAGAACAGGTCCGGCGTCGCGGGTGCGACGTCGTCGAGGAACGCGGTGATCGCCGGGACGAGGGTCGCCGTCTCCCCCACCAGGCCGATGTGCGAGGTCGCGGGCAGCACCACCAGGCGCGCACGGGGGACCTCCTGCAGCATCCCGGTCGCCGCGGCCCGTTCGTCACCGCCGCCGAGCAGGCGGAACATCTCCACCGCGTGCTCGGGCCGCACGCCGTCGGCGTCGCCGACGATCACCATGGACCGGGCCGTGATCGCACGCATCCGGTCGTCGGGGATCTCCTGGTCCTCAGCGTTGAGGACCTTCACCTTCTGCACCCAGGCCGCGAACGCGACGGGGTCCGGCGTGTGCTCCAGGAACGCGGACTCGACGGGCGAGCCGGCCAGTGTCGTCGCGTCCATCCCGGTGATCGCGGCGTGCACGGCGGGGTACCAGCCGTCGCGGCGGAACGTCGCGGCCATCACGACCAGCCTGCCGACGAGGTCCGGGTGCCGGAGCGCGAGCTGCAGCGCCACGCCGCCGCCCTGCGAGTAGCCCATCACGTCCGCCCGGTCGACGCCCAGGCCGCGGAGCAGCGCCGCGGCGTCGTCGGCGAACTGCTCGTAGGACAGCGCACGGGGCGCGTCCGGTGTCCGGCCCTGGCCCTGCATGTCGGCGACGACCACGGTGCGGTCGTCGGCGAGCCCGGCCGCCCAGGCCGCCATCGAGCCGGCGGCCATGAACGCGCCCGGGAGCAGGAGCAGCGGTGGCGACGTCCCGAGCTCGCCGTACATCTCGTGGTACAGGTCCAGACCGTTGACCGGCAGGTGCCCGCTCGAGGTCGGCGACGGGGTGGTGGTGGCCGCTCCGGTCATGGTGTCTCCCGCGGTGGGTCGAGGGTCCGGCCCTCTACCGACCGTGCCGGGGCCGCGGACTCATCGGCCCCGGCAGCGCCGTCAGCCCGTCTTGGACAGCTGCCCGCGCACCGCGCCGGTCCGGTACTGCTCGGTGTGGGTGTCGACGAACCAGGCGGCCGGGTTGGCCTCCAGGTCCTTGACCGTGAACCCGGTGCCGGTGTCGACGCCGCCGACGACCACGCCGGTGGTGAACGGCCCCTGCAGGCAGCCCGTGCTGGTCATCGGGCCACCGGGCGGGCCCTGCGGGTCCGGGAAGACCATCCGCGGGTTGCCGGACTCGTTCGGCTGCCCCTCCTGCAGGTGCGTGGCGGTCCGCGCGGGGCTGCTGAACGGCGGGGTGACCCCGGTCATCCGGATGTCGTAGCAGACGATGTCCTGCCGGCTGTTCAGGCGCAGGGTGAACTGTCCGCTCGCGCCCTGCTGGCCGGGCACCGGTGCGCCGTCGTCGGCACGGACCGCGTCCGGGGTCAGGGTCGCGGTGAGCGTGCTGGTGAACGTGGGGGGCTCCGGTACGGGTGCGTCCTCGGCCAGCGCCGGTGACGCGGTGAATGCCAGTGCCGCCACCGCGCAGAGCGCGCCCCCGGCCCACCTGGTCGACCACGGTCCCATCGGTTCCCCCTCGTGTTCCACGCGTCGCTGCGGGGCAAGCATGCGGACACCGGGGGCCCGGCCGCGCCCCCTCGGGGCGTTGTCGACCGCTTCGTGTGGGGCACCGCCCGATCCGGTTTCGACCGGCCGATCGGGGGCAGGGCCGCCGAAAACCGGGCGATTCTGTCGGGGGTCGCGGTTAACGTCGATCATCGACGGCGCCGGAGATCCCGTAGCGCGGTCTCGTCGGGGGGTCGGGGGTGCGAGCGCTGTCCTGGCGTCGGCTGGGTGGACCGGTGTCGGTCGTGGCGGTGGGCGCCGCGGTGGTGGCCGCAGTGGCGGAGGCGACGGCGGCGACCGTGGTGGGGGCGGTGGTGAGCGGGCCGACGGCCACCCTGGTCGCTGTGCTGGCCGCGCTGCTGCTGGGCGCCGCCCTGCTGGACACCCTGGGCCGGGTCCTGTTCTCCGGGGTGGTCGGGCGCGCGGAGGGGAGGCTCCGGTCGGACCTCGTGGGGTCCGCGCTGGCGCAGCCGCTGCCCGCGCTGGAGGACCAGGCGGTCGGTGAGCTCCTCGACCGGGTCGACGACGACTGCCGCCAGCTCGCCCAGCTCATCCGGCGGATCGGCTGGGAGACCGGCCGCTCGCTGCTGCGCTCGGTCGTCGCGTGGATCGTCGCCGGGCTGGTGTTCTGGCCGGCGTTCGTCGTGTTCCCGCTGGTCGCCGCCGTGATCGTGCTGGTGGCGCGGCCGTTGACGCCGCAGATCGCGCAGGCCAAGGTCGCCGAGGAGACGGCCTGGTCGGACCACGCGGCGCAGCTGGAGGAGGCGGTCGCCGGGCAGGACGACGTGCGCACCTCGCTGGGCCAGCCGCACGTGGTGGCCGGGTTCGCCCGCCGGGCGGCGACGGTCGTCGCGCGCACCCACGAGGTGTGCCGGATCGCGACCCGGCTCGGGCTGCGGACGGGCACCGTCGCGCACGCGCTGCTCGGGGCGCTCGCGCTCGGCGGGGTGTGGCTGGTCGCCGGCGACCCGGGCGGGATCGCCGCGCTGGTCACGCTGTGGCTGCTGGTCACCGCGTTCGTCGGGCAGATCGACGCGGTCGTCGACCGGATGCCCGACATCCAGGCCGGTCTGGGTGCGCTCACCCGGGTGTCGTCGCTGCTGGAGACCGAGCGGGAGCCCGAGGGCGGCCGTCCGCTGCCGCCGGGGTCCGCGTCGGTGGAGCTGCGCGGACTGACCGCCGGATACGACGACGGGTTCCGCCTGGGCGGGATCGACCTGACCGTGCCGGCCGGGACGACGTGCGCGCTGCTCGGCCGCACCGGCTCGGGGAAGTCGACGGTCACCAAGGTGCTCTCGCGCGCCGTGGAGCCGCCGCGCGGGCAGGTGTTCCTGGCCGGGGTCGACGTGCGCGACCTGGACCTGGACGGGCTGCGTCGCGCGGTCGGCGTGGTCACCCAGCGCACCGAGATCCTGGCGGCGACGCTCGCGGAGAACGTCACACTGTTCGACCCCGCCGTCCCGCGCGGCGCGGTCGAGGCCGCGACGGCCGCGCTGGGGCTCGACGAGTGGGTCGAGGCCCTGCCCGACGGCCTGGACACCCGCCTCGGCACCGGCGGGATCGCACTGTCCTCCGGCGAGGAGCAGCTGGTGGCCTTCGCCCGGCTGCTGGTGCGCGACGTCGCCGTCGTCGTGCTGGACGAGGCCACCGCGCGGATGGACCCGCGCACCGAGGAGCGGGTGACCCGCGCGTCGCGGGCGCTGCTCGCGGGCCGCACCGGGATCGTCGTGGCGCACCGGCTGTCGACGATCCGCCGCGCCGACGCCGTCGCGGTGCTGTCCGACGGCCGCCTCGTCCAGCACGGTGCGCGGGAGCAGCTGGCCGCCGAGCCGGGCCGCTACGCCGACCTGCTCGCCGCGGACCGGTCCCTGCCCGGGTCCACGGGCGCCACCGGGGCCGTACTGACCGGGCCCGCGGGGGC
>NZ_JAMXSG010000321.1:0-5957 GCF_024124365.1 Pseudonocardia sp. McavD-2-B | reverse complement strand
GCTGCGCGGCGAGCGCCTGGCCCGCTACGAGATCGTGCCGGTCTGAGCCGCCCGGGTCCGCGTCGCTCCGGCCCGGCCGCGCCGTGGCCCGCCCGGGCTCCCCGTTCGGACCGGCCACGACGCGTGGGCGGGCACCGGCCCCCGCCGGTGTCCGCGTGCCCCGCAGGGCACTCCCGGTAGTACGAGCGGGCGTCCGCCGGGTGACGCGCCGGGCCGCAGGATCGTCAGAACTGTGGACGCGGCCCGCGGGTAGGGTCGTGATCGTGACCTCCCCGACCTTCGGCACGCTCGAGGCGGACCCGGCGGAGGTCGGCCTCGACCCCGCCCGGCTGGCCCGGATCGACAGCCACTTCCGCCGCTACGTCGACGACGGCGGCCTCGCCGGCGCGACGATCGCCGTCGCCCGGCACGACCGGCTCGCGCACCTGACCCACCTCGGCGTCCGCGACCTCGACTCCGCCGCTCCGGTGACCGACGACACGCTCTGGCGCATCTACTCGATGACCAAGCCGATCACCTCGGTCGCGGTCCTGATGCTCGCCGAGCGAGGCGCCCTGGAGCTCACCGACCCGGTGTCGCGCTATATCCCGGCGTTCGCCGAGCAGCGCGTCTACCGCGGCGGCTCGGCGCTCAATCCGGGGACCGACGCGGCCGTCGAGCCGATGCGGGTGCACCATCTGCTGACCCACACCGCGGGCCTGACCTACGGCTTCCACCACGCCCACCCCGTCGACGAGATGTACCGCTCCAAGGGCTTCGAGTTCGGCGCCCCGTCCGGGATGGACCTCGCGGCCGCGAGCGAGCACTTCGCGTCGTTCCCGCTGCTGTTCCAGCCGGGCCGCGAGTGGAACTACTCGGTGGCCACCGACGTGCTCGGCCGGGTCGTCGAGGTCGCGTCCGGGCGCCGGCTCGACGAGTTCCTCCGCGAGGAGATCACCGGCCCGCTCGGGATGACCGACACCGCGTTCTGGGTGCCGGAGGGGTCCGCGCAGGCCGGCAGGCTCGCGACGCTCTACAACGCCCGCCCCGGCGGCGGTCTGGTCGAGAACAAGGTGCTCGCCCGGTCCGCGACCCGCGAGCCCACCTTCCTCTCCGGCGGCGGCGGACTGTTGTCCACCACCGGCGACTACCTGCGGTTCGCCCGGATGCTCGCCCGCGGCGGCGAGCTCGACGGCGCTCGCATCCTCGGCCCGCGCACCCTGGCCCGGGCCACCCGCAACCACCTGCCCGGCGGCGCCGACCTCGACACCGTCGGGCGGCCCATCTTCTCCGAGTCGGCGTTCGCCGGTGTCGGTTTCGGGCTCGGCTTCTCCGTCGTCGTCGACGGGGCGGCGACGAAGGGCTTCGCCAACGAGGGCACCTTCGCCTGGGGCGGGCTGGCCTCCACCGCGTTCTGGGTGGACCCCGTCGACGACCTGGTGGTCGTCTTCATGACCCAGCTCGTCCCCTCCAGCACCTATCCGATCCGATCCCAGCTCCAGACGCTGGTCCAGCAGGCGGTGACCGACCGATGACCCCACCGAGCCCTGTGCTCACCTTCACCATCCGCACGCTCGTCGTCGCCGCCTCGTTGTGGGTGGCGACGGTGCTGGTCGGCGGCATCCGGCTGGACAGCGCCGGCACCTCCACCTCGATCCTCACGTTGATCGGCGTGGCCTTGGTGTTCGGCCTGGTCAACGCCGTGGTCAAGCCGATCGTGGCGACGCTGGGCTGCCCGCTCTACATCCTCACGCTGGGTCTGTTCGCGCTCGTGGTGAACGCGCTCATGTTCCTGCTGACGGGCTGGCTGTCGTCGGTGCTGAACCTGCCGTTCACCGTCGACGGGTTCTGGGCGGCGTTCTGGGGCGCGATCGTCGTCGGGATCGTGTCGTTCTTCCTGCACCTGGTGATCCCGGACCGGCTCGACAACCGCTGAGGCGACCGGCCGGGCTCAGACCGGCCAGGTCTCCCGGCGGTACGCGCCGTCCCAGAACATCCACTCGTAGCGCGAGGTCGTCGTGAAGTGCTCGCGCATGCGGGCGAACTCCCCCGTCGACGCGGCGGCGCCGACCCGGTCGGTCGCGTCCAGCACGGCCTCGACGACGGCGTGGTACTCCTCGCCCGCGTACATGTCGATCCAGCGCTGGTAGACCGGGTCGGGGGAGCCGGCGCCGACCAGGTGCTCGCCGACCCGGCCGTAGATCCAGTAGCAGGGCAGCACCGCGGCGACGCCCTCGGCGTAGGACCCGCCGTAGGCGGCCGCCAGCAGGTAGCTGACGTAGGCGCGGGTGGCCGGGGCGACCGGCAGCTCGCGGGCCTGCTCCGAGGTGAGGCCGAGCGCGCCCAGCAGGTCGGCGTGCAGCTCCCGCTCGGCGGCGATCGCGCCGGCGGTGTGCTCGGCGAACATGAGGGTGTCGTCGTCGGTCGGGGCCTTCGCCGCGCACACGGCGAGCGCCGTGGCGTAGCCGCGCAGGTAGTGCGCGTCCTGGACGATGTAGTGCCGGAACGTCTCGTGCGGAAGCGAGCCGTCGGTCAGCCCGGTGACGAACGGGTGGGCGAGGATCGCCCCGTACAGGGTGTCGACGTCGGACCAGAGCAGGTCCCGGGTGCGGTCGGCCATGCGGCCACGGTATCCACCGGGGCCCGGCCGGTCGTGTGATCGACCCCGCAACGCCGGCGTGACCGGCGGGGAACACCCCGGTGACACGGTGCCTGAGATCCTGCGCACGTCGCCCTGTACTGCGGCGTGGGGGTGTCACCATGGAACGCAGGCGAGCCGCTCAGTGTGGAGGACGCGCCACGTCCAGTCCCCCTGACGTGGAGGTGAGGGTATGAGCGACCCGCAACCCATGGATCACCACGAGAAGATGCGGATCCGCGCGGCCGCGTTCCGTGCGACCCGGATCTACCCCGGGCCGGTCGGCGAGCTGATCTCGCGCGAGCTGCTCGGCTGGGAGGACTTCGGGTACCGCCTCGGCGGGAACCGCATGGTCCTGGACCTGGTCGACCACGTCATGAAGGCGGTGCCGCCGGACCGGGCGGCGCGCTCCGACGCGGCCTGACCCCGCTCAGCGCAGGGTCGCCACGGCCACCTCGGCGGCCGCACCGCTCGGCGGGGTGCCGTCGGCGAGCCCGGCCAGTGCGGCGGACAGGACCAGCATCGCCGCGATCGTGGTGATGCTTCCGACCCGGCCCAGGACGTCCAGGGTGCGTGCGACGGCCGACGGCCCGCCGGTGCGTACGGCGCCGGTCCGGACCCCGCGGGGAGCCGTGCCGGTAGCCGGGGTCTCGGTGGTGTGTCCTCGCGCCCCGGCGGTGGAGTGCTGCGGCGCCGCACCCGGCCGCGACGCCGACGACCCCGGCGACGCCGGTCGCGGTGCGGGGATGCCCGGCGTCAGCGGCGAGGTCGACCGCGGACGCTCCCGGCGGGGCGCCGGCAGGTCGACGTGGTCCTCGCGACGGCGGTGCCGCCCCTCGACCCGGTCCGCACGACCGGTCCCACCGGCCCGCGGTGCGGGGACCGACGGGGAGAGGGGGACGGCCCCCAGGGGGCGGCGCGGGCTGGGGATGTGGACGGCGGGCGCGGACATGACGATCACCACGATCTCGGGGGAGTCGATACGGGGTTCTTCGGGATCCGGTGCGCGCCGCCGGCTCCTGCTTCCACCCGTCTGTCGTGTCGTACGACCAGCCTGTTATCCGGTCATCCCCTACGCCAACCGTCGGAGTGACTACTCCACCCATCGGACGTACCTGCCCACCCGTGCAGGCCTCTCTTCCTCACGAGGAGTGACTGTTCGTCACTCCTTCGCCACGTCCGGGGACAGGGTCGGCAGCTGCTCGCGGAGGTCCCGCTTGAGTACCTTCCCCGCCGCCGAGACCGGGATCGCCCCGACCAGGTGCACCTCCCGCAGCCGCTGGTAGGGCAGCAGGCGCTCGTTCAGGCCGTCGACGGCGGCGCGGACCGCGGCCCCGTCGGCGCCGGTCGCGGTGGTCAGGAACGCGACCGGGTGCTCGCCGTCGACCCCCACCGGGCGCCCGACGACGGCCGCACCGGTCACGCCCGGCAGCGCCAGCAGCCGCTCCTCCAGGTCGCGCGGGTACACGTTGTAGCCCTTGTGGAGCAGCATGTCCTTGAGCCGGTCCACGATGCGCAGGTAGCCGTCGCCGTCGAGGACGCCGACATCGCCGGTGTGCAGCCACCCGTCGCCGTCGAAGGCGGCCGCGGTCTCGGCCGGGCGCCGGTGGTAGCCGCCGGTGACCTGCGGCCCGCGGATCCACACCTCGCCCTCGGCGCCGGCGTCGAGCTCCTCGCCGTCCGGTCCGGAGATGCGGATCTCGGTGCCCGCGATCGGCAACCCGACGGTGCCCGGGCGCCGGTCCGCGGACCGGGCGGCGGGGCCGAGGGTGGCGGCCATCGTGACCTCGGTCAGGCCGTAGCCCTCGGAGATGACCAGGTCCTCGCCGAACCAGTCGCGCAGCGCCCGGATGATCTCGACCGGCAGCGGTGCCGCGCCCGAGGTCAGCGACCGCACCGAGGACAGGTCCCCGGCGGCCTCGCGGTGGGCGAGCAGCGCCGCGTACACCGGTGGCGCGCCGGACAGCGAGGTCACGGCGAACCGGGTGGCGTCGGCCAGATAGGCGCGCGGGTCGAAGCGGGCGTGCACGATCGTCGTCGTCCCGGTGAGCAGCGGGACGTTGAGCCCGCCGATCGTGCCCATGGCGTGGAACCAGGGGGCGATCCCGATCGCCCGCCCGGTGCCGATCGGGGTCGGGAACTCCGTCGCCGGACCGGGATCGGCCAGGACGACGCCGGGCCCGTGCGCGGTGGCGGTCACGTCCGGCCGGGCGCCGGTGCCCCAGCAGGCGGCCTGCAGCGCGTTGGTGAGCACGTGCCGGTGGGTGACCCGCACGCCCTTGGACCGGCCGGTGGTGCCGCCGGTGTAGGCCAGGTGGGCGAGGTCGCGGTCCGGGTCCACCTCCAGGTCGGTGCCCGGCGGGGTGGCCGACCTGCCGTCGAGGTGCGCCCGGAGCCCGGTCACCTCCGGGGGCAGCTGCTCCGGGTCGCCGTGGGCGCCGGTGACGAGCACGCGCTTCAGCGACGTCGCCGGCCGCGCGGCGAGCACCGCGGGCAGCGCCGCCTCCCAGCTGACGACGACGGCCGCCCCCGCGTCCGCGAGCTGCGCGCCCAGGTCGTCCGGGGCGAGCAGCGGGTTCGCCGGGGTGACGGTCGCCCCGGCCAGCAGCGTCCCCCAGTAACCGATCGCGTACTGCGGGCAGTTCGGCAGGTGCAGTGCGACGACGTCGCCGCGGCCGACCCCGTCGGCGTGCAGCGCGTGCGCGAACGCCGAGGCGCGGGCCAGCAGCCCGTGGAAGGTGACCTCGTGCCCGGCCTGGTGCAGGACCGTCGCGTCGCCGAACCGGTCGGCCGCGCCGCGGAGCGTCGCGGAGGCGGGCAGGGCGGGCACGTCCAGGTCCGGGGCGGGCGAACGGGCGATCATGCGGTCACCCCCGCCCCGCTGCCGGTCCGGGACGACGGGACGAGCCCGTGGACGACCATGCGACCTCCATCGGTCTGCCGGTGACGTGCGGCACGACCGACCCTAGGCACGGCGGGTGGCACACGTCACGGCCCGCACGGGCCCGGTCCGGTCCGGAGGGGACAGACCGGCGTGCCCCGGTCCTCAGTCGCGGGGGGTGAGCAGACCCCGGGAGTGCGCGAGGGCGACCGCCTCGGCACGGCCGGAGGCGCCGAGCTTCGCCATCGCCCGGGACAGGTGCACGCTCACGGTCTTCTCGGAGATGAACAGCCGCTCGCCGACGGCCCGGTTGGTCAGCCCGTGCGCGACCAGCTCCAGCACCGCGTGCTCGCGCGGGGTGAGCGGGGAACCATCGGCGCCCGACGGCGGTGCGGGCCGGGGACCGCCGTCGCCGGCCCGCAGCCGCAGCGCGGCGACGGCCTCGGCGGACACGTCGGT